>NZ_JAKEVM010000075.1 GCF_022398475.1 Pseudoalteromonas shioyasakiensis
CTTTTATTATTATTTTATTGCTATCTCAACTTTTTGATAAACATCAAAGAAAAGAGTACCAAATTGCATTTGTTTGCCTTTTAATCGGTTTTTTAAGTTATTACACCTGTAATGTACTTTTCAGCTCTGGTGAAGTTTCCTTAAATACAAGCTCTTCAGGCAGGTTATTCATATGGCAAGAAACTATTTCTGAGTTCACCTGGCAACAACTTTTTATAGGCAATGGACCAGGAGTATTTCAAACTTCATTAGAAGGTCGAGCCCCTATGAGCCACCCTCACTCTTCTGTTATAGAGATTATTAACGAATGGGGCTTTTTAGCATTTATTTTTTTATCTTTAGCTATTTATTTAACAGTTAAAAATGCTGTCACTTATCTTGTAGTAAATAATGAAGACAGTTCGTCAAAAGCACTACTTTACTCCTTCATCTCTGGCCTTATATATTCTTTGTTATCAGGAGTACATGTAATGCCAGTTTCACAAACGTTACTATTTATTATATGGGGTCTACTGCTGGCTCGAACTTCAAATAAAGCTCTAGCATTAGTTAAGTTTAAAAGATGGAAATTAGTTTTTTTTGCTATCATAATAGCCGCAGTGTGGTATTTTTATGGATGGGTGGCTTTAGAAACCTATCAAAAAATGAACCCAGATACAGGTTATATAATTGGGCCAAGGTTTTGGTCTATCGCTCATAGGTTATGAAATATAACAATCTAAACTTTCAGAATAATATTTTAAAACATTACAATAAGATGGGTTTTATCCATGGCTAAAAAACAGGAAGATAAAGACCTAGATACATTCCAATGGGTAGGTGTTAATGCTAGGGGTAAAAAGCTGGAAGGAGAGCTAACAGGGAGTAGTATTGCTCTAATTAAAGCTCAGTTACGTAAACAAGGTATTACACCATCAAAAGTAAAGCGTAAACCAAAACCTCTTTTCGGCATTAAAAGTGTACAAAAAATAACCCCTAAAGATATCGCATTAATTACTCGTCAAATTGCAACTATGCTCATGGCCGGTGTACCTTTGATTCAATCAATCGAGCTTATAGCATCAGGTGCGAAAAACAAAAGTGTTGCGAAATTAATGGATGAAGTTGGTGATGAAGTGAAAGCCGGTGTACCACTTTCTCAAGCTCTTCGAAAGCACCCTCGTTACTTTGATGACCTTTACTGCGACTTAGTTGCTTCGGGTGAACAATCTGGTGCGCTTGATAAAATATTTGACCGTGTTGCTATATACAAAGAAAAAGCCGAGGCATTGAAGTCAAAAATAAAGAAAGCCATGTTTTACCCTATTTCTGTAATCGTCATAGCTATCATTGTTACTTCAATCCTTCTAATTTTTGTTGTACCACAATTTCAAGATATTTTTAGTGGCTTTGGTGCTGAATTACCAAGTTTTACTTTAATGGTGATTGGTATTTCCGAATTTCTGCAAGAATACTGGTGGATAATCCTAATCGCTCTAATCGCATTTGGTTACGTATACAAAGAAGCTTTACTTAGAAGTAAAAAATTCCGCGATGCTAACGATAGAGCCATATTAAAACTGCCTGTCATTGGTATGATTTTAAATAAAGCAGCGGTTGCTCGTTATGCTCGTACTTTATCAACCACCTTTGCTGCCGGTGTTCCATTAGTCGATGCACTTGATTCCGCCGCAGGCGCTTCAGGTAATGCAGTATACCGTTATGCTATTTTAGAGATTAAAGCTGAAGTAAGTTCAGGTAACTTAATGAACTGGGCGATGAAAAACGCTAAAATCTTCCCTGATATGGTGGTGCAAATGGTTGCTATTGGTGAAGAGTCGGGTTCACTTGATGGTATGCTTGCTAAAGTAGCAACTATATATGAACAAGAAGTTGATGATGCCGTTGATGGTTTATCAAGCTTACTTGAGCCCCTTATCATGGCGGTTTTAGGTGTACTTGTTGGTGGGTTAATTGTTGCTATGTACTTACCTATATTCCAATTAGGTTCGGTGATTTAAACATAGCTGTAAGCTGTAAGCTGTAAGCTGTAAGCAAAACTCTAAACGCTAGTCGATCGATTGCAATAAAAATAATAAAAACAGTTCTAACGAATTCTTTAATTTATGCATGTAGCAGCGGGTTTACCCCGCGACAAAATAGTTAAATGATTTGCGAAAATAAATAGCTGCAACTATATGGCCTCATTAACTGTCAGATTATTTGCTCTAAGAATAAAAAACTAGGTACTTTAATGGAAAACTTTTTTCTTGATATAACCACTGCGATGCAAAGTCAGCAGTGGTTTTATTTTTTGACGGTGGGCTTAGTAAGCCTGTGTATTGGTAGCTTTTTAAATGTGGTGATTTATCGTTTGCCACTGATGATGAAAAGAGAATGGCAAACTGAGTGCCGTATTGTATTGGCCGATGAGCTCAATTCAAAACAGCAAACAGAACAAGCGCCATTAAACCTAGTAAAACCTAATTCAACCTGCCCTAAATGCAAAGCACCGATTAAAGCTTGGCAAAATATCCCTGTGCTAAGTTGGCTATTGCTAAAAGGTCGCTGTGCAAATTGTCAAGCACCGATTTCCGTGCGCTACCCTATTGTTGAAATGCTTACTGCGGTTCTAAGTTTAGTTGTCGCCGTTGTTTTTGGCCCGACAAAACTAGCTCTTCTATATATATTGATTACTTGGGTATTAGTCGCTTTAACCTTTATCGATATAGATCATATGTTATTGCCCGACCAACTCACCCTGCCACTCGTTTGGTTAGCGCTGATTGCTGCCACTATGGATATGACCATTGCACCGAGCGATGCCATTATCGGCGCAGCAGTTGGCTACCTAAGCTTATGGAGTGTCTATTGGTTGTTTAAGCTTGCTACAGGTAAAGAAGGCATGGGTTATGGCGACTTTAAGCTGTTAGCCGTGTTTGGTGCGCTACTTGGCTGGCAAGATATTTTAACTATCGTGCTGCTATCAAGTGTCGTCGGTGCCATCATCGGCATTGCGCAAATCATTATTCAAGGTAAAGACAAAACTATGCCAATCCCATTTGGGCCTTATCTTGCCATCGCAGGATGGGTCACCTTACTTTGGGGTGAGCAAATTAAAAGTTATTACTTTAACTATTTAGGTTACTAATTATGGCAAACTGGGTTTTAGGGCTAACCGGTGGTATTGGCTCAGGAAAAAGTGCAGTAAGCGCCATATTTGAAGAGCTTGGTATTCAGGTGGTTGATGCCGACATAGTTGCCAGAGAAGTCGTCGAGCCTGGCTCTGTTGGCCTTACAAAAATTACAGCACATTTTGGTGATGAAATACTCACGAATAACGGCACGCTTGATCGCGCAAAACTAAGAGCAATTATCTTTGCCAATGAATCACAAAAACAATGGCTAAATAACTTATTGCACCCGCTTATTAGAGAAACAATGCTGAGCCAGTTAAAGCAGGCCACCAGCCACTATGTCATCTTAGTTGCTCCCTTACTTTTTGAAAATAGCTTAGAAAAATATTGCAATCATACCTTACTAATTGATGTTCCGGTTGATGTACAAATAACAAGAACAACAGCCCGTGATAATGTCTCTGTTGAATTAGCCGAGCAAATCATAGCCTCACAAATGAGCAGAGCTGATAAACAACAAAAAGCGGGAGATATTTTAGATAACAACCGCCCTCTTGAAGAAGTAAAAGCTGATGTGCAAAAACTGCACAAAAAGTACCTAATGCACTCTCACTAGGGCATTGATTTTATTTATAGATTCTCATGAATTTGAACCCATAAAAACCAATACAAAAGTACCAAAACACATTCTAAACAACTGAGTTTTAGGTTAATTTTTTTTGCAATTTTCCTAAAATCAGACAAGACTGATGTAATAGCCTTACTTTTTCTGTTAGATTGTGGCAATAAAGGATCAATCTAGGTGCGCAATGAATATAAACTCACCGCTACTTCGAAAATTTATTACACTCGGTCGCATTGATGCAGAGACCGTAAAATCAAAGCAGCGCGAATATAACTCTACTGCAGAGCTTATTTCTAAAACATGTGGAATGGCTGGCCATGAGCTCGCAGAGCAATGTACAGACCTTTTTCGTGTGCCTTATTTTGACATCAAAGACTTTGACGTTGCGAACATTAGCGAAGAACTAGTTAAAGATAAACTAATTCGTGAGCACCACATTTTACCTCTAGTTAAAAAGGGCCGTAAGCTCTACATTGCAGCCTCAGATCCAACCGACTACGGTGCCTTTGAAAACTTTGAATTTAGTACTGGCCTTTCATGCGAAGTGGTCGTTGTTGATTACACGCAACTTGAAAATAAAATTGAGCAATTACTTGATGCCGCAGGTGGCTTACATTTAAGTGAAGATGAGTTTAAAGAACTTGGTGAGCTTGAAACAGAAGCCCCTCGCGACTTAGCTAGCAAAGATGAAGATAAAGACGATGCCCCTATTATCGTTTACATCAATAAAATTTTGATGGACGCAATTAAAAAAGGAGCCTCGGATCTACACTTTGAACCTTATGAACACCGCTACCGTGTGCGTTTTCGCATCGATGGTATTTTGCATGAAATGGCAAGTCCACCGAATAGCTTAGCGAGCCGTTTATCTGCACGTATCAAGGTTATGTCACGACTAGACATAGCAGAAAAACGTAAACCTCAAGACGGCCGTATTAAGCTTAAAATTACTGAACGTAAAAGTATCGACTTCCGTGTCAGTACCTTGCCTACCCTTTGGGGCGAGAAAATCGTAATGCGTATTCTCGACTCATCAAGTGCTATGCTAGGTATCGATGTGCTTGGTTATGAGCCAGAACAGAAAAAACTCTACATGGACGCACTTGAGCAACCACAAGGCATGATCTTAGTAACCGGTCCAACGGGCTCTGGTAAAACGGTATCACTTTATACGGGTTTGAATATTCTTAACCAGCCAGAGCGTAATATCAGTACCGCCGAAGATCCAGTAGAGATCAACCTTGAAGGGATTAACCAAGTACAAATTAATCCAAAGGCAGATATGACCTTTGCCAATGCATTAAAGGCCTTCTTGCGACAAGATCCTGATGTCGTAATGGTTGGTGAGATCCGTGACCTTGAAACCGCTGAAATAGCAATTAAAGCGGCGCAAACAGGTCACTTGGTATTATCAACTCTGCATACAAACTCTGCGCCAGAGACCCTTACTCGTCTTTTAAATATGGGTGTTCCTGCTTATAACGTAGCAAGCTCTATCAGCCTTATTATTGCGCAGCGTCTAGCAAGACGACTTTGCCCTAAGTGTAAAACACCAGAAAAACTACCTGATGAAGAATTGATTCGCCAAGGTTTTGATAAAGACAAGCTCAATGAGGTTCAGTTATTCGCACCAAAAGGATGCGATAGCTGTACTGAAGGCTATAAAGGTCGAGTTGGTATTTATGAGGTAATGCAAATTACCCCTGAAATAGCACAAATTATTATGCGTGGTGGTAACTCACTCGAAATCGCTGAAGTATCTCTGCGCTCAGGCTTTAATGATCTGCGTTTATCTGGCCTGAAAAAAGCCGCTGATGGCGTTACCTCTTTAGCAGAAATAAACCGAGTAACGAGTTTCTAAACAAATTCGTTACTGGATTATCAGCTAACTGTTCAGTAAGATCTGACAAAAGTGCTTATTTGAGAGTTATTCCATGCCAACAGTTGTAAACTGCCCAACATGCAAAGCCAAAGTTGAATGGTCAGAGCAAAGCCCGCATCGTCCATTTTGCTCAAAACGCTGCCAGCTAATTGATTTAGGCGAGTGGTCGTTTGAAAACAATAAAATTTCTAGCCCAATTAGCAATGCTAATGATTTGAGCCAAGATATGATTGAAGATATCGAAGCAATGCTGGCTAAAAACGATGATTCATTCTTTAAAGAATAAAGCGTCAAATACAAAAAATGCGGCAATTGCCGCATTTTTTAATATAACCTATCACTTTTAACCTTCAGAACGCTCAGCTTTGCGTTCGCCTCGATGACCATGGTGGCCCTTTTTGTGACCTTTTTTACGAAGATGCTTTTTAATCTCTTGATAGCTTTCGCGCTGTTCTGCATTTAAAACCTGCCAAATCGCATGGTCAGATTTCATTTTTAGCATGGCAAACTGCTGGCCTTTTTCTTGGCGCGCTTTAATCAGCTCTAATGCGGCATTTTCGTCAAATGCTTTTGTTGCTAATAACGCATCCATTTTCTCTTTGTGTGCAGCACGAGCGGCTTTCATTGCATCTTTCTCGCCACGCAGTGCTGCAAATTGTGTTTTCTGCTCGGCAAAAATCGCTTTAAGTTGCGTTTGCTGCTCTTCGGTAAGTTGTAATTTATCAATACCACGCTCAGAAAGTAAAAAACGAGCCTGTGGGTTCATACCACGGTTAAAGTCTCCTTTCGCCATTGCTGAAGTAGCACCTACACTTGCTGCTGCTAAACCACAAACAAGTACGAATTTAGAAAGCTTATTTGAAATAGTCATAATCATTACCTTTTGTTGGGTTGTGCTCTGTTGTCGTTTCCGACTGATGGGTTAACTATAACTAATTCAATGCAAAGGAACGCAAACCAGTGTAAAGGTTGTGTAAAGATTCACTTTTACACAATTTACTGAGTAAAATAGCCTTAAAGAAATAAATAGCTAGGTGTCAGAATGAAACTATTAATGATCGACGACGATACAGGATTGTGCGAATTACTTAGCGAGTACTTATCAGCACAAGGTTTTACAGTAGAGTGTGTTCATGATGGCGCTGAAGGCCTAAAGCAAGCTATTAAGCATAACTATGAGCTAATATTGCTTGATGTGATGCTACCCTCTATGGATGGCTTTGAGGTGCTAAAGCAGTTAAGACAACATAAGCTTACTCCGGTGATCATGCTAACCGCGAAAGGCGAAGACTTTGATCGTATCTTTGGTTTAGAGCTAGGCGCAGATGATTATATTCCTAAGCCATTTAACCACAGAGAACTGCTAGCTCGCGTTAAAGCAATTACCCGTCGCATAGAACATATCAATAGCTTATCGAGCCAACAGACCAGCTCATTGAGTGTTAACAGCATCAATGTTAATTTCGCAACACGAGAAGCTTCTGTTAAAGATAATGTACTGAGCCTAACCGGCACTGAGTATGAGATCCTTGCCATGCTAGTGCAACATGCCGGTGAAGTGATCAGCAAAGAGCAAATAAGTGAGCAAGTATTAGGTAGACGCCTTGCTCCTTTTGACCGCTCAATCGATATGCATGTCAGCAACATCCGTAAAAAAATTGCAGAGCATGTTAGTAATGAACGGATCAAAACCATGCGTGGCAGTGGTTATGTATTAATACAAGGCGAATAATATGCAAACTCCAAGCTGGCTAAAGCATCCCCGCCATTATTTGTTTTTAAAAATATTTGCTTGGTTTTGGGTTACTGTCATAGCGACTATCACAATACTGGTGTTTTTAAGCCAGTTAACGAGCAATGTCGGCAATGACGACCTGCGTGGACCCATGCTGAAAAATCTTGAGTACACTGCTAAAAGTATTGAACGCATTGTTGCTAAACACGGAAAATCAACTCAAGAGGTTTTATCTCATCCGCGCTTATCAAAGCATAAATTACTGTACTTAAATGGTGAGGTTCATGGTGTTGAAATGCTTAGCGAACCTGTATCCAAAGACATTGATTTAAGCTTGCTGAACTTTACCAAATATATGCGTCCGCAAATTATTTTTACCGATGAATACCAAGCTTATGGGCCGGTAGCTTTGAATGTACCCGAAGGTAAATTTTATCTTTATGAAATCGATGAAAAACGCAAGAAACCGTTTTTTGTCAGCCTATGGCTAATGCCAGTTTGGCTCAAGCTGCTTATTGCATTAATCGCCTCATTGATGCTGAGTTTCTTCTTTAGCCGTAACTTAATTGCACCTATTAATAGTTTAAAAGAAACCGCAAAAAAGCTTGCTCATGGCGATTTAACTGCCCGTGCCGATGTATCTCCTACTCGTCAAGATGAGTTAGGTGTACTTGGTCGTGACTTTAATACCATGGCAATACAACTTGAGCAGCTTATTAGCGCTCAAAAACGACTGCTAGCAGATATTTCTCATGAACTACGTTCACCATTAACGCGCTTAAAAATGGCTACAGGCCTTGCACAAATGCAAGCCGATGATGCTCAACACGCTTATTTAGAGCGCATTGAAAAAGAGGCCAATCAGCTCGATAAAATGATTGCCGATGTACTTCAAGTTTCACGCTTAGAAGCCAAAAGCCAGACTCTGGCGTTGAGTACACAATCCTTACAAGTGATTGTTGATCATGTACTCAACGATGCTCAATTTGAGGCCAAGCAAAGTAATAAAGAGCTTATCGTAAATGGTACACTAACAGCCGATTTAAAATGCGATGAAACCTTAATAGCCAGCGCGCTTGAGAATGTACTTCGCAATGCCATTAAATACGCAGAACATTCAATCTCAATAGGCTTAGTTGAATCAGATGCTATCTACATCACTATTTGTGATGACGGTAAAGGGGTTGATGAAGCAAACCTAGCAAGGCTGTGTGAACCTTTCTTCCGTCAGGAGCATGCACGTGATAGAAGCACTGGCGGCACGGGCTTAGGTCTTGCTATTGCAAAGAATGCTATCTCAGCACATGATGGTACACTAACACTTGAAAACCAAGAACATGGCGGACTGTGCGTAAACATCCGCCTACCTTATAAGAGTGAGTAAATGTTTTATAGTAGCGAAGCAAGTCTTGTTAATAACCTACCTAATATTAATCAGTTTTTTTCTGAGCAATTACAGCAAGACTTTCTGAGCACCGCTCATGGCAAGCTTTATTACGGCTATGCAATTCCCCAACAAGCAAAAACGGCCATCGTTATCAGTACTGGCCGAATAGAGTCTTTAATTAAGTACAAAGAGTTACTGTGGGAGCTATATCAAAATGGCTTTGCAGTTTTTAGTGTTGATCACCAGGGGCAAGGTCGCTCTTATCGTCATTTAAAAAACTCTCATAAGGGTTTTGTAAACCGCTTTACTGACTACGCAGATGACTTTGCTGTATTTATAGAAAAAGTGGTGCATCAACACTGGCAAGGAAAGCAGGTTTTGCTTGGCCACTCTATGGGCAGTGCCATTGCCTATGATTACTTATCGCGCTATCAGCATCAATTTGCGGGTGCTTTTTTATCAGCGCCGATGTTTGATATCTATACCAAAGGCACGCCAAAGCCTGTAGCAAAACTGGCTGCTAAAATTGCATCCTTACTTGGTCTTGGCCGCAGCTACGCATTTGGCCAAAGCGATTATTTACCAGTCGACTTTGCAGCTAATGAACTAACCAGTAGTGAAATTCGATATAAACTGTTCAGAGAGCTTTATGCAGCAGAAGGTGATTTACAACTAGGTGGCGTCACCTATGGTTGGCTTAATGCGTCGTTTGATTTTATTGCTTCTTTAGTCGATAAAAAAGTCGATATTCCTTTGTTTATCGCAAGTGCCGAGCAAGATACCGTAGTCGATAACGCTGCGCAATTTGCACTTACTCATAGACAAAAGCAAGCACAACTAAAAAGCTACGCAGGTGCTCGCCACGAGTTATTGTGTGAACGCGACGAGATCAGACAAGCAGTACTCTGTGATTTTTATCAATTTTGTGCAGAACTTTGACGTGTTTTGTTAACTACTGAAAGTGGGTCTAAGTGCATCAAAATATCCATTTCACAATCAAAATGCGTTTGAATTAACGCTTCTACTTCATCAGCAACTTGATGCGCTCTTAATAATGATAATGAGTCTTCCAGCTCTAAATGCATCTGAATAAACTTAATTTTACCACCTTGGCGGGTGCGAATATCATGGGCGCCAAACACGTCTTGATGGCTATTCACAATGGCCAGTATTTGTTGTTTTTCTTCATCTGGGAGCTCTTTATCCATTAAGTGATCAGCACTTTCGCGAGCAATATCCCAGCTGTTATAAAGTAAATAAACAGCCACCCCAATAGCAAACAATGGATCGGCATAAGCGACGCCGTACTTAGCTAACACAATTGCCAGTAATACCGCCAAGTTTAAGATTAAATCGCCTTTATAGTGAATTGAGTCTGCTTTAATGGCGATTGATTCGGTGTGATTAATCACCTTAGTTTGTACAAACACCACCACGAGCGTACAAACAATAGCGAAAATACTAACCCAAATACCAAGGTCTGAATGCTTTAAGGTTACCGGATTAAATAAGCGCTCAATGCCATGAAACGCTAAAAAGCAACCTGAGCCAGCTATAAAAGCGGCCTGTGCAAGCCCGGCTAATGCTTCGGCTTTTCCGTGACCAAAGCGATGGTCGTCATCAGCAGGGCGTAGTGCATAACCTAGCACTAAAAAACTCATCAGTGAGGCTGTGATATCCATTAACGAATCGGTCAATGAACCCAGCATTGACGCCGAGCCAGATGCAAGCCAAGCCCAGCTTTTTGCTGCGATCATTAAACTCACCATAACAATGGTGACTATACTGGCTGTTTTAACCCAAAACTCATAACTACGATGCTGCACAACAACTTACCTTTAGTGAGTAACTGTGTTGAGTATATCATCTTTTAATTCTAGTTCGTGTATACTCAGCAGCAGATCAAATCCTTATAAATGAGATTCACATGCTTGATATTGTGTTGTACCAACCAGAAATTCCACCAAACACGGGTAATATCATTCGCTTATGCGCAAACACAGGTTATGCGTTACACCTAATTGAACCCCTTGGTTTTGAATGGGATGATAAACGCGTAAAACGTGCAGGTCTTGATTATCATGAGTTTAGCCATGTACAGCGCCATGCCTCGTTTGAAGCATATCTAGAAAAATGCCAACCGAAAAAAGTCTATGCTTGCACCACTAAGGGCAGCCAATTTCATCATCAAGCACAATATCAGCCTGGCGATTGTTTAGTGTTTGGCCCTGAAACACGTGGCTTACCTGATGAACTCATTCAATCGTTGCCGAAAGAGCAACGTGTACGTATTCCAATGCAAAAAGACAGCCGTAGTATGAACTTATCTAACTCAGTTGCTGTATTTGTTTATGAATCTTGGCGTCAGCTGGGTTTTGTGAACGGTCAATAACTCATTGAAAAAGCGCTTGTAATAAATATTTACTAATTGTTTAGCACGACCATTTTTTATGGACTAACCTAAATAGGTGAGTTTGTTCCTAAAGATGGATTTAATGCGCTTTTTTGCCCGAGTATGCAGTATCATTTTGCTGATGCAGCACTTTTATAGTGCTGCTTCTGCTGCTGTGTCTAATCCCTCTAACTCACAAGCCCCCAATACGACTCCCCTATTACTACTAATCTTTCTAGCGATTGTCATCCTCATTGGTGCGGTCATTTACTATCAAAGAAACCAAAAGATGACGCTGATGGATGCTCTACTTTCCCAGTCTAAAGATGGTATTTGGGTCACCGATGAACAGTTTAGGATCATAGAAATTAATAACGCATTTAGTGAAATATCGGGTTATAAAAAAGCCGATGTACTTGGTAAAAAATTCAAAGCATTAACGCAAGCTGGTCGTGATACACAACTCGAAGAAATCATCCAACAAGAGCTGAGTAATGATGGTTATTGGTCTGGCGAAATTTGGAATTTACGCAAAGATGGGCAACCCTACGCCATTGATTTGTGTATTACAAAAGTGACCACACCACGCTTTGCAAAAAACTCTGTACGTTACGTTGGTATGTTTTCTGATGTCACTGCCCGAAAGAATAACGAGCGAACTATGCTCAAGCTCACGACCAAAGACAGTGTCACGGGTTTATCAAACCGCGCCATTTTTATAGAGTCCCTTGAAAAAGCAATCAATGCTTGTAACGACACTTACCCTAGTCTACTAATCATCTTTATCGACATAGACAATTTCAAAAAGATTAACGACTCCCTTGGTCACACAATTGGCGATGTACTGCTAAAAGAAGTGGCCTGTCGTTTAACAGACTCACTAAATTCAGGCTTTACTATTGCAAGGCTCGGTGCAGATGAATTTGCGGTACTCGTGCCGCCCTACCTTTATTCTGGTCAAACCGTATTTTTTGCTAAAAAAACCGCAGACATCGTGCTTCAGCAGTTTAAAACCCCATTTATGTTGGATGGTTTTGAGACTTCACTATCTGCCTGTTGTGGTCTTGCTATCTACCCAGACAACGCCTATAACTGTGAATACTTAATGCGCAGCGCAAATAGTGCTTTGAATCATGCAAAAAAAATGGGCCGTAATACGTATCAATTTTTTGATAAAGAGCGCCATACTCTCGACCCAACCGAGTTAACCAAAGAGAGCGCTTTATTTAAAGCCATTACCAACAATGAGTTTGAGCTTTATTTTCAGCCTAAGTTTGATGCCCAGCATAATCAGTTATACGGCTTTGAAGCATTAGTTCGCTGGCCTCAAGAAGATGGCAGTGTGATTAACCCCGATGAGTTCATTCCGCTAGCCGAACAAAATGGTGCCATTATTCCGCTTACCCAGTTACTGATGGAGCAGCTGCTTAATCAACTGGCACAGTGGCGAAAACAAAACATTTCGTTTGGTAATGTCGCTATTAATATTTCAGCCTTACACTTTCAGCAAAGTAGCCTTATTGAAACACTCATCGACAACTTGGCTAAATTTGACGTTCCAGCACATTGCTTAGAACTCGAGATCACAGAAAGCGCCATGATGGATAATCCTGAATTTGCAGAGCAGCAAATGAAGCGCATTAAATCGATTGGTGTGCACATCGCGCTGGATGACTTTGGAACAGGTCATTCATCACTCAGTTACTTAAAGCGTTTTCCAATCGATACACTCAAAATCGACAAATCATTCGTTAAAGATATCGATAAAAACGACCAAGATCGTAATATCACCGCCACCATAGTGCGTCTAGCTAAGTATTTGGACATAAATGTGGTTGCTGAAGGAGTAGAAACTGAAGAGCAAGCCTACATGCTGCATATTATGGGTTGTCATTTTCAACAAGGTTACTATTACTGCAAGCCATTAAAAGCCAATCAAGTCAGCGAATTTATTAATGACACGCTAGAAAAGCAGCAATCTAGCTAGTGGTTGCAACGGTACATCAAATAAAAAACGCGATTAATAAATCGCGTTTTTTATTTAACAGTGCACAATCTAAATTATTCAGATTTTTGCTCACGGCCAAGTAGTGCCATCGCAGCTTCTTTTACATCTTTATTTTCATAAAGTACTTGGTAAATTTGCTCCGTTATTGGCATTTCAATACCTGTGCGCTCAGCAAGTAAATACACTTCTTTGGTATTTCTATAGCCTTCAACAACCTGACCAATAGATTCAATTGCAGCTTCTACGCCTTCACCCTTGCCAAGAGCAAGACCAAAGCGACGGTTACGAGATTGGTTATCTGTACAGGTTAAGATTAAGTCACCGAGGCCAGCCATCCCCATAAAGGTATCTGAACGGGCACCTAATGCACACCCTAAACGGCAAAGCTCAGCTAAACCGCGAGTGATTAAGGCAGTACGTGCGTTAGCACCAAAGCCAAAACCATCAGACATACCAGCGCCAATCGCAATCACATTTTTAACTGCGCCACCAAGCTGTATACCAATGAAGTCATCATTGTTATAAACCCTAAATGAGCGGCCACAGTGTAAAAGGTCAGCTAATTGCTTAGCGAAGTCTTTAGTGGTCGACGACACCGAAATAGCGGTTGGTAAGCCCATTGCCATTTCTTTTGCAAAAGTAGGTCCTGAAAGCACAGCCAGAGGAACATCATCGCCTAGCTCTTGTACCGCTACTTCTTGCAGTAAACGCCCTGTATTTGGCTCTAAACCTTTGGTAGCCCATGCAACTTCAGCACCTTCTGACAACCAAGGTTTGATTTTTTGCAGCGTGCCAGCAAAAGCATGACTCGGCACAACAACCAAAATGATCTTGCTTGCTTTAACTGCCGTTTCTAAATCTGCTTCTAGTTGGAGGGTTTCAGGAAAGCTAACATCCGGAACATAACGTTGATTTTTTCGCTCAGCTGCAAGCGTAGCAACGTCATCGCTATTGCGGCCCCACAAAGTCACTGGGTGGCCATTTCTGGCAAAGCAAATAGCAAGGGCGGTGCCATAAGACCCCGCCCCTAATACTGTAACAGCTGATTGTGCTGTACTCATAGCTTATGCGTCTGCAGTTGCCTGTTGGTCTTGAGCAGCACGTTGTTGCATGTATTGAGCAAATAGTGCGTCAAAGTTAACTGGCGCTAAGTTTAATTGTGGGAAAGTACCACGGTTAACTAGGTTTGATACTGCTTCACGTGCGTAAGGGAAAAGTACGTTCGGGCAGAAAGCACCTAACATGTGTGCAAGTTGAACTTCTTCAACTTCGCCAATTGTGAAAATACCCGCTTGTTGGATTTCACATAGGAATGCAGTTTCTTCACCGATTGAAGCTGTTACTGTTAAAGCAAGAACAACTTCAAACACGCCTTCTTCTAATTTGTTAGAACGAGTATCTAAGTCAAGCTTAACTTCAGGAGTCCACTCTTTTTGGAAAATAGCAGGTGAGTTAGGCGTCTCAAATGAAACATCTTTAGTATAGATGCGTTGGATTGAGAATTGAGCGCCGGCTTGTTCTGCTGCTGCGTTTTGATTTTCTTCGTTCATTGTAATTCCTAACTTGTATTCGTTTTTATATTTAAAGTTTATTAAGCGTTAAGCTTTGCGTCTAAAAGGCCTTGCGCTTCAATTGCCATCATGTCGTCACAACCGCCGATATGTTCATCATTAATGAAAATTTGCGGAACTGTGTAACCACCATTTGCTTTGTCGATCATTTCATCACGACGCTCAGGGTGAACACCAATATCGATATTCGTGTAGTCTACACCTTTACTGTCTAATAACGCCAAAGCACGTTGGCAGAATGGACAGTATGCTTTTGTGTAAAGAACAACATTACTCATAATAATTCCTCTATCGGGCAGTGAGCCTTATTAACGACCGGTCGTTGTAGGTAAGCTAGCTGATTGCCAAGCGCCCATACCGCCCGCTAATACATAAACACGCTCAAAACCTGCTTTATGCATTGCAGTTGCGATACCTGAGGCAGTCATGCCCGTGGTACATACTAGTATAATGGGTTTAGTCTTAAACTTTTCAAGGCTTGAAAAATCAGATTGCTTTGCTTTTTCTGGATTTAAGTGAGTTGCGCCTGCAATACGGCCAGAGTTAAACTCTTTTTGTGCACGTATATCAATCACTTGACCATCATCACGGTTAATTAGCAAGGTAAGTTGCTGTGGGTTGATTTGACGGATAGCCGAAAATTTACTTTTAAACCAACTGCTGATCAGCATAGCGACTAATGCTAACCAGATAATGCTCAAAACCGGATGATTTGAGATAAATTCAATATATTGATCCATGCGTTTTCCACTAAGAAATTTAGATACCACAGCGCATAGCCATGGGTTAATTAAAATTTGCCACGCAAGTATACGTGCTTGAATTGAAAATGCTAGGGCGTGAAATATTTTAATATGACATATTGATAGCTGATCAAAACCATAAAACACGGTATGCTAGTGATATATAAGTGCCAATCTTCAGGAGCTATAATGACAGAGCATAAAAAACCATTGGTATTAATGATCTTAGACGGTTGGGGATACCGTGAAGACACAGAAAGTAACGCCATACTTGCTGCTAATACCCCAGTACTCGACAACCTTTGGGCAACCCGCCCACATACATTAATTTCAGGTTCGGGACTTGATGTTGGTTTACCTGCAGGACAAATGGGTAACTCTGAAGTAGGTCACGTAAATTTAGGTGCTGGCCGTATTGTTTATCAAGATTTTACTCGCATCACTAAAGCCATTGATGATGGTGAGTTCGATAGCAATCCAGCACTAGTTGATAATATCGACAAAGCTGTAAATGCAGGCAAAGCTGTGCATATTATGGGGCTTTTAAGCCCAGGTGGTGTTCATAGTCATGAAGACCACATTGTGGCAACGATTGAACTTGCTGCTAAGCGCGGTGCAAAAGAAGTTTACTTCCACGGTTTCTTAGACGGCCGTGACACACCGCCACGTAGTGCAAAAGCATCAATTGAGAGCATCGAAGCCTTATTTGCAGAACTTGGCTGTGGCCGTTTAGCGACGCTTGTTGGTCGTTACTATGCAATGGACCGCGATAACCGTTGGAATCGTGTCGAGCTTGCATATGATGTCATGGTTAGTGGCATTGCTGAATACAGCTACACTGACGGTGTAACCGCACTAGAAGCCGCATACGCACGTGACGAGAACGACGAGTTCGTAGCAGCAACAACTGTTGTGCCAGAAGGCCAAGCAGCTGCTGAGATCAATGACGGCGACACAGTTATCTTTGCTAACTTCAGAGCAGACCGAGCACGTGAAATGACTCGTGCCTTTGTTGATGCTGACTTCAGTGGTTTTGATAAGAAAAAATCACCACAGTTAAGCGCTTTTGTGATGATGACAGAGTACGCAGCAGACATTAAAGCGCCGATTGCGTTTGCCCCAGAGCCTTTAACAAATGTATTAGGCGAATGGTTAGAGAAGCAAGGTAAAACACAGCTACGTATTTCTGAAACAGAAAAATACGCACACGTGACCTTTTTCTTCAGCGGTGGCCGTGAAGATGAATTTGTTGGTGAGACTCGCGAACTAATTCCATCACCACAAGTTGCAACATACGATCTGCAACCAGAAATGAACTCTGAAATGCTGACCGATAAATTGGTTGAAGCAATCGCTAGCGGTAAATACGATGCCATCATCTGTAACTACCCTAACGGAGACATGGTAGGTCACTCAGGTGTATTCGAAGCAGCAGTGAAAGCATGTGAAGCAGTTGATCATTGTATTGGTCGTGTAGTTGCAGCACTTGAAGAATATGGTGGTGAAGCGCTTATTACAGCCGATCATGGTAATGCTGAACAAATGGCTAACCCAGCAACGGGCCAAGCACATACCGCACACACCAGTGAGCCAGTGCCATTTATCTATGTTGGCCGTGATGCAACACCACATGATGGTAAAACATTGAGTGACGTGGCTCCAACCATGCTTCACCTACTCGGCTTAGAGCAGCCAAGTGAAATGACTGGTAAACCAATCATGACGCTGAAATAAGCTATGAGTAAATGTATTAACCACTTCCTTAAAACTGGTTTAATACTGACTTCATTAGTAGCAACTTCGGTTGTTGCTAATGAAGATCAAACCAAAAAAGACTTATCAGACATTCAATCAGCTTTACAAAAAACAGAGGCTGAGCTTAAAGGTCAACGCAAGTCCATTGCCCAAATGCGCAAAGATCTGCGCGCCCATGAACTCGACATAGCTCAAAATGCAAAAGCATTAAACCTTGCCGCCCAATCTGTTAAAGAAAATGAGCAACAACAGCGAGAACAACAAGCTAAAGCCGAGCAACTTAAAGCCCAGCAAGCACAGCGCCAAACCTTATTAGCTGCACAATTAAAAAGCGCCTACATGGCGGGTAGCCATGACTACTCAAAAATGTTGCTTAACCAACAAGACACAGCCAAAATTGAGCGCACGCTAAGTTATTATAATTATTTAAACAAAGCGCGTATTGAGCAAATTGAAGAGCTCAAAGCACTACAGCAAGAAATTGCAGACAACCAAGCTCAGCTTGAAAAAACCAAACAACGTCTAGTTGCCTTATATGATGAGCAAAAAAGGCGCCAGCAAGCTCTAGTCAATGCACAACAAGAGCGTAAAACTAACCTCAATAAACTCCAGTCAGCGTTAAAAGAAACTAAAAGCTCTATTGATTACTTAAAAGAAAATGAGCAAACCCTGATCACCGCCATTGAAGAGCTTGAACAAGAGCGAAGTGAAAAGGTTGAATTACTAGGCTTACAAAGTAGTAAGGGCAAACTCGACTGGCCAACTAAAGGGGCATTACGCCACCGCTTTGGGCAACGCAAGCACGGCAACATAGATTGGAAAGGCGTACTTATCAGCGCTAAAGAAGGCAGTAATGTTAAAAGCGTACAGAACGGCCAAGTTGTTTACGCAGACTGGCTAAATGGCTTTGGCTGGGTTATCGCAATTGATCATGGCGATGGCTTTATGAGCTTATATGGTCACGCTCAAACTCTACTTCGCGATGTTGGCGACCTTGTTAGAGAAGGCGAAACAATTGCATTAGTCGGTCAAAGCGGCGGACAACCGGATCCTGGTCTATACTTTGAAATACGCCACAAAGGACGCGCAGTAAATCCTGTAAAATGGTGCAGACGCATTTAATTGATTAAATAGCTGCACTCTATGAGGAGCAGCTGATGCTAAACACAACTTACTCTTACAAAGCTCATTTTTCCCCAGCTAAGTTTTTTACTCAGCTGTCTTTTTTATTACTTGTCAGCTTGCTATGCCTGATACTGCAATCGTTTCAGGCTGTTGCAAAACCCTCGTTACAGTCACTACAGCATCAGCAACTAAACGAAATCCTATTTAATATCCATACATATTATGTTGATGATCTGAAACTACAAAACACATTTGTAACCCAGCCTGATAACTTACAAGTCGAAGCGTTATTCGAACGCCTTGATCCATATTCAAAATATCTCGACGAAACTGAGCTCGATGCTATCTTCAGTAGCACTAATGGTAGATACACAGGACTCGGTATCGAAGTAAAAGTTGAAGATGGTCGCGTGTATATTGTTAGCACTATTAATAACTCACCTGCGGCGCTTGCGGGTCTTCAGGTAAATGATGAAGTTATTGCGATTAATCAACAACCTATTTTAGACAAAAGCATCGAAGAAGTGGCTAAATTAATTCGCCAAAGCGGTCAAAGTGCTGTCGATGTCGCTGTTAAAAGAGAGAAAGATACTGAGCTAAACTTCTCGATTAAGCGCCAACAAATCAACTTACAAAGCGTTCATGGCCATTTAGCAGATACAGGCGTTGCGCTTATCAGTATCAACTCATTCAATAACCACACATTACACGATGTTGCTCGGGAGCTTGCAAAAATGCAGGTCACCAATAGCTTCCCTCTTTCAGGTTTAATTATTGATTTACGCGATAACCCAGGCGGTACATTACAAGGGGCCATTGAAGTTGCAGATCTGTTTTTAGATAACGGCACCATAGTGTCAACCAAAGGCCGCTTTAATGAAGCTAATCAGAAGTATAAAGCCCATAAAGGCGACATACTCAGTGGCGCTCCCATTGCTGTACTGATTAACGAAAACTCAGCCTCTGCCGCTGAAATACTTGCAGCAGCATTAAGAGATAATCAACGAGCGGTGCTAATTGGCGAGACTTCTTTTGGTAAGGGCTCAGTGCAATCGCTGATACCTTTAGGTAACGGTAATACCGCATTAAAACTGACTACAGCACGTTATTACACACCTGCGGGTCAATCTATCGATGGTAAAGGGATCACCCCAGATGTGAGTATTAATCAAACAATGCTTTCAGAAATTGACCAAGGCGTTATAATAAAAAACATCCAAGAATTGGCGCTTTTTAGCTCACTTCTAGATAGACAAGACAAAAAGCAACTTACAGCAAAGCAGCTCGTTATTATGCAGTAAGTAAATGCTCACAACGGATATAATAATTACAAAAAGTGAACTTAAAAACAGGCTTATTACTCGCCGTATGTTGCCTACCGCTATTCTGCCAAGCAAAGCAAATAGCCATAGTAATTGATGATATAGGCAATCATCAGCGAGATCTTGAAATATTAAACTTACCAGGGCAAGTGACCTTCTCAATCTTGCCCCATACACCCTATTCGCAAATATTTGCTGAACGCGCCAGTAGAACTCATAAAGAACTACTCTTACATGTACCAATGCAAGCGCTTGATAAAACTAAAGCACTTGGTCCGGGTGCACTCACTGATACTATGAGTAAGTCAGAGTTACAAACAACCCTTGGCCATGCTTTAGCCTCTCTACCACAAGTAAAAGGGGTCAATAACCACATGGGCTCTGAGTTAACACAACTTACAGAGCCAATGAAATGGACGATGGAAATATTAAAGAAACGCGGTTTATACTTCTTAGATAGCCGTACAACGAGTCGAAGTGAAGCACAAAACGTTGCTAACCTCTATGGTGTGGCTAATGTATCTCGTCATGTTTTTCTTGATAACAATGTCACCCAAAGTCAGCTACAACATCAACTAGAAGAGCTAAAAAGCAAAGCTGAACACTTCAACTACGCAATCGCCATTGCCCACCCCTACCCAGAAACCGTTGCTTTTCTACAACAAGCTCTTCCTGAGTTACAACAACAAGGCTTTGAACTTGTTCCCCTCTCACAACTAGTCGAAACAAAATACATTCAGCTTGCCAAAGCAGAGCAAAGACAAGGGGAATGAGTGTTATAAAAGTAAGTTAGCGAGGGGAAAGTTAGCAAAAGCTAAGTTAGCGAGTGGAAAGTTGAAAGAGTAAAGCTTGAGATCTGGCGTAGGTTGGCTAGAGCGAAGCGAAACCCAACACAGAGCTATCAGCTTTCAGCCGTCAGCGATCAGCCGCTCGTTGGAGGTGTTTGGTGCTGCGTCTACCTCTGCTGGAGGTTCTAGGTTCTAGGTTCTAGGTTCTAGGTTCTAGGCAAAGTGTACTTGTAGGAATGGMTTTAGCCATGAATGTGTTTGTTMTGGTCTGAATTCGGCACTGAAGTGCCTCCTACGGGGGTTGTTGCTGAGGGTGACTCTTTACAGGACAACCCCGCAGTTCAGCTGATGTCTGATGGCTGAAAGCTGAAAGCTCCAAACGCAAAAAAGCCCGACTCTTTCGAATCGGGCTTTCTCTTATTTGGAGCCTGGCGATGACCTACTTTCACATAGCAGCTGCTACACTATCATCGGCGCTGTTTCGTTTCACTACTGAGTTCGGCATGGGGTCAG
>NZ_JAKEVM010000076.1 GCF_022398475.1 Pseudoalteromonas shioyasakiensis
CCTTTATTATATACCGCTCTATCCATAACCCATTGTTATCGCTTAGTGAAACGATAGGCTCTATCTCAGAAAATGCCGATTTGCGTCTGCGTGCAACAACCCATGGTAATGACGAAATAGCCCAAGCAGCACATCACTTTAATGCCATGATGGAGCGCATTCATGCCTTGGTAAATGATGTAACCAGTGCAACACTCACCCTTTCATCTGCTGCTGAGCAAATGAACTCAATTAGCGACCAAGTTGCAAGCACAGCCACAGAGCAAGAACATCAATCAGCAATGATTGCCACTGCCATTACACAGATGAGCAGTGCCATTGAGCAAGTGGCCGCAAATGCATTATCAACATCAGAAAAAGCCACTCACACTGATAAAACTGCTAAACAGGGTCAGCAGTCTGTGCAAGAAAATATCGACGCAATAAACCGTCTATCACATATCGTTAATGCGAATACTAAATTAATCAATGAGTTAAATACACAATCTACTGATATCAATCAAGTGGTAATGATGATCCAAGGCGTTGCAGAACAAACCAATTTACTCGCTTTAAATGCGGCCATTGAAGCAGCACGCGCTGGTGAGTCTGGTCGCGGTTTCGCAGTAGTAGCCGATGAAGTAAGGCAGCTTGCACACAACACGCAAAAAGCCACAGCCAGTATTAACGAAATGATCAGTAAACTACAAACAATGGCGCAGCAAGCCGTCACCGCCATGGGTAATGCCGACGAAAGTGCTAAACAAAGTGTTGAATACGCAGAGCGCTCATCACAATTACTGACTGAAATTACTCAAGAAATGACACTTATTGCCGATATGAACAACCAAGTATCCACCGCAACGGATGAGCAAACCACTGTTGCAAACGAACTAAGCTGTAATATTAATGAATTTAGTAGTAGCATTTCACTGGTTAGCGAAAGTTCGCAACAAAATGCGCAAGCCAGCCAAGAATTGGCTTCATTGGCTTCGCGTTTACAACAGCAGGTGCATGTTTTCAAAGTATAGTCGTATAAAACTGCGCTCAAAAAGCAGAGACTCGAAATAATGAACAGAGCAATACTGATATTACAAATGACGTTTGCTCTGTTGAGTCTACAGGCCTTAGCTCATGAACAAATCGTTATTCAGCTTGCTAAACCCAGCTATACCGATGCGGTAAAAAACCAGTATATTCACGATATTCTCGACAAAAGTTTTGCCGCAATGGATGTGGATGTTGTGCTGCTTTATAACGTTAAACCTATGAACGATAAAAGAATTATCGAACAGCTCAGCCATAATAAAACGATAACCTTAGCGTGGCTTTCTTTACCTCATAAGCAGCTTGATTCATTAGTCAGAACGACAATCCCACTCTATAAAGGGTTACACGGCAAGCGTTTGCTTATTATCCGTCATGAAGACCAAGAAAAGTTTAGCAATATTAAAAGCCTTGCTGAATTAACCCCCTTAGTTGGCCTGCAACAACAAAGTTGGTCAGATTATACCGTGCTGAAAAACAATGGTTTAACAGTTAATGGCGAGCTTGATTACCCAGGGATGATAAAAGCCCTTGAAACAGGGCTCGGTGATTACTTTCCACGCTCAGTACTGGCAATTGGCACCGAACTGAATAGACTAAAACAGTTCAATTTTGTCATTGCGCCAAACATTATGTTGCAATATCCCAGCGACTATTACTTTTACTTAAGCAAAGAGAATCAACACATTAGAGATATACTAGAACAAGGTATGCAAAAATTGCATCAATCAGGTGAACTTGAGAAGCTCTATTTGCAATACTTTGGTGATGTTGAAAAACAATTTTCTTTAAAGCAACGTCACATCATAACGCTAAAAAATAAGGAGTAAGCATGCTAAAAGCGCTGCTAATTATCATTATGACATTGGCGATTTTTGCTGCGGGCTTTATAGCTGGAGTGTACAGTTTACCTATTTTAACTGAACAACCAGCACCCGATATTGCTATTTTGAAGCAGCACCAAGGTCGATCGCAGTTTAGTGCAACGTTTAAGCCCAACCTCAAAGGCTCAGATCGCTTACATTATGGTGATGGCAAGGTGTATCTAACGAATGATGCTATTTCTATGCAGGGCACGTTATCACCTGGGCCTGACTATCAACTTTATCTATCGCGAAACTTTATTGATAACGAAGCCGATTTCTTAGCACAAAAAGGCACAATGCAGCGTATTGCGGGGGTACGTTCGTTCAATGGCTTTAAATTAGTTGTACCACAAGGTATCGATGTCAGTGATTACAATACAGTAGTTATTTGGTGTGAAAGTTTTGAGGAGTTTATTACTGCAGCGCAGTATCAATAGCTGTATTAATAAAAACAAAGCCGCCTTTGGAGAGGGCGGCTTTAAAGCGGCAGCTATGGGTGTGAGCTGCCTAATCAAGAGTCATTAAGCTGCATCTTCTGTGCTTTGAGTTTCATCGCTGTGGCGAATTAAGTAATCAAATGCACCTAAGCTTGCCGTTGCACCACTACCCATAGCAATAATGATTTGCTTAAACGGCGTTGTTGTTGCATCACCTGCCGCGTAAACACCCGGTAATGATGTTGCACCTTTGCTATCAATTTCGATTTCGCCAAAGCGAGTCAGTGATAACGCTGAATCTTTTAACCATTCAGTGTTTGGCACCAAGCCGATTTGCACAAAGATACCTGCAAGCTCAAGTGATTTTTCATCGCCAGAGATGCGGTCAATATAGCTTAAGCCTGTTACTCGTTTACCATCACCAACAACTTCGGTCGTTTGCGCGTTTTTGATAATAGTAATGTTGTTTAAGCTATTTGCTTTACGAATAAGTACTTCGTCAGCACGTAAAGTATCAGCAAATTCAAGAACGGTGACATGCTCAACAATGTTTGCAAGGTCAATTGCAGCTTCAATACCTGAGTTACCACCGCCGATTACTGCTACTGCTTTGCCTTTAAATAACGGACCATCACAGTGTGGACAGTAAGCAACGCCATGACCGCGATACTCTTTCTCCCCTGGCACATTCATTTCACGCCAGCGTGCACCGGTTGCTAATACCACTGATTTAGCATTTAAAACCGCGCCATTTTCTAGCGTGATTTGATAATTATCTTGCTTAGTAAGCGATGCCGCACGTTGGTTTTGCATAACATCAACGTCGTATTCTTTTACGTGCTCTTCAAGTTGTGCAACCAATTTAGGACCTTCGGTCGCTTTAACTGATATAAAGTTTTCAATTGCTAATGTGTCTGATACCTGACCACCAAAACGCTCTGCAACCACACCCGTATTTAAGCCTTTACGTGCTGAATAAATTGCCGCAGAAGCCCCTGCTGGGCCACCACCAACAACAAGTACATCGAATAGCTCTTTATCGTTCAGTGCTTCGGCTTGGCGTGCAGCCGCTTTTGTATCTACTTTATTTAAGATATCAGTCAGGTTTACAGCGCCTTGGCTGAATAACTCACCGTTTAAGTACACAGCTGGTACTGCTAACACATTACGCTCGTTCACTTCGTCTTGGAACAAGGCGCCATCAATCATAGTAGCCGTAATATTTTCATTGTGTGCCGCCATCAAGTTAAGTGCTTGCACTACTTGCGGACATGTTTGACAACTTAATGAAATATACACTTCAAAGTTAAGCGGCCCTGGTAATGATTTAATTTGTTCAATTTCAGTCTCTGATGCCTTACTTGGATGACCGCCTGTATGCAGTAGAGCAAGGATCAAGCTTGTGAATTCGTGGCCCATAGGCACACCCGCAAATGTGATTTGCGTATTGTTAATAGGTGAAGATACCACCATAGATGGACGACGCACATCTTGGCTAGGGTTATCTCGCACCGAGAATTTGTCACTTAACGAAGCTAAATCGTTTGCTAAGTTTTTAAGTTCTGTTGATTTATTGCTGTCATCCAAGGCGATAAGCAGCTCAACAGGGCTGGTAATAGAAGCAAAGTGGCTTGTTAATTGGTTTTTGATATTCGTATCTAACATGGCTTAGCCCTTGAGTTCAGAATAAATAATCTAGAAAAATTTTAAATATAACTGCCCACCACCCGCTAATGTGCTTAATGTGAGTTGTGATGGGCAATTAGGGTTGCATTGAGATAGCAAAGCCAAGCTTTGCTATCGTTTAATGCAGTGGCAAATTAGATTTTGCCAACTAGGTCTAGTGAAGGAGCAAGTGTCTCTTCACCTGGCTGCCATGATGCAGGACATACTTCACCGTCGTGGTTAGCAATGTACTGCGCAGCTTGTACTTTACGTACTAACTCTTTCGCGCTACGGCCGATACCTAAATCGTGAGTTTCGATTACTTTGATTTCGCCTTCAGGGTTCATTACGAATGTACCGCGAAGAGCAAGACCTTCGTCTTCAATCATCACACCGAAGTTACGAGTAATACGACCTGTCGGGTCACCAATCATTGGGAATTTGATTTTACCAATTGTGTCAGACGTATCGTGCCATGCTTTGTGAGTGAAGTGTGTGTCAGTAGATACTGAGTAAACTTCAACGCCCATTTCTTGAAGTTGCTCGTAGTAATCAGCAACATCACCTAGCTCTGTAGGACATACGAAAGTGAAATCTGCTGGGTAGAAGAAGAAGATTGACCACTTACCTAGCACGTCTTTTTCTGTTAGTTCTACAAAGTCACCGTTGTGGTAAGCTGTTGCATTGAATGGTTGTAGTTTTGTGTTAATTAATGAAGTGCTCATAGTATTCCTCATTGATGTATTTAAAAATGTTTAATTAACGCAGCCTTGCGTCTGCTTGATTAATACAATAGAGGTCTGAGCGATCAAAATAAAATTGATTGTTTAGATTAAATCGATTCGTTTTTTAGATTGAAAGAATGGAAATACCAAAAACTACAAAGCCCTCAATTACTTATGTAACAAAGGGCTTTCACTTCAGGGAACAAAATTACTTACTAAAACCGTATAAACTCTTTGGTTTAATGTAGTTAGGCTCAATTCCTTGCTCTTTTGCAGCTGCTAACATCACTTGCTCAATCCAACCTGCATCCATAATGTTCATATAGTTACCATCTGGGTCAAAGTTAATGTTAGACCCCATAACAACCATAAAGGTATCGGTCACTTCAGTGTTGTCTGCTGGTACTTGAAATTGATGAATCGAACCGCCTGGCTCAAACAAATAGCTACCAGCCACTTGTAAATCGTCTGGGTATTCTGTGTAGTGCCAGCTGCCCGCCAAGGTATATAAATGTACAACACCAGTATGAAAGTGCTTTGGCAAAACCGTACCTGGCTCAAATAAAACACGTAATACCCATACCCCATTCTCTGAATCCAGCATGAGTGGATAAATGTGTACCCCTGGTAAGGCGTTTTTAATCAGCTTTTCATCATTTGTATGAATAGTCAGTAAGAAATCTTGATGATTAATAATATCTG
The DNA here is from genome assembly GCF_022398475.1 of Pseudoalteromonas shioyasakiensis. Classification (GTDB taxonomy): domain Bacteria; phylum Pseudomonadota; class Gammaproteobacteria; order Enterobacterales; family Alteromonadaceae; genus Pseudoalteromonas. Next base: position 5,422 of record NZ_JAKEVM010000076.1, read on the forward strand.
GTAATGCCATGTGTGTGCCCTCTTTTCTAAGTATTTGTAAAACGACTCATTGCTCCAGTTAATATATTGTTAAACTTTAATGACTTGTATTACTTTACTTTTCACGCAATTTTTTTTACTTTTTACGCCAGCGCACTAAAAAAGAGCACACTATGCCCCGTTTAACACAAGCACCTGATCTTATTAGAGTATCTGCTCTACACGGCTATATTGAACTGATCGAAAGTAAATTGGTGAACCCTGACGCACTATTATCGCGCGTTGGTTTAGACAGAAAACAATTACAAGATGCCAATAACTTTGTGCAGTATCAGCAACTCATTCAGCTTTTAGAACTCACCGCGAAAGAATTAAACCTGCCCTATTTCGGGCTAGAGTTAGGGCGGTGGCAAAGCTTAAATATCTTAGGATCTCTTGGTTATTTGATGGGTAATTGCGACACCCTTGAAATGGCACTAAAGAACTTAACTAAGTACTATCATGTACATCAAAATAGTGCTGATTTACTCCTTGAAGTAGACCAAGACTATATAAAGCTATCTTTTTTAGTTCGCACTAGCTTAAAGGTGAGTGTTTACCATGCTGCTGACTTAGCCTTAAGCGTTGGGGTCAATTTGTTAAAGCAGTTAACCGATGATCAAATAAAGCTGTCTCGTTTGGAGCTGCCCCATAGCTGCGATGACAACCAAAGTGTTTATCGCCAAGCGCTAGGCCAAATTCCAGTATTTAACTGTGCACAAACCGCAATTGTATTTGAGAGAAAATACCTAAAACTCCCTATTAAGAACTCAGATAAGCAATTGTTTTCTATACTTAGCCAGCAGCTTGGGCAGCTTCAAGACACAAAACGTGAAAACATTGCAGATCATGTTGAAGTACTGATCAAGCAATACTTACTCCACGAAGAGTTTGGCGTAAACCTCATAGCCGAAAAATTATCAATGAGTGCTCGTAGCTTGCAGCGTCACTTAACAAAGCATGACACAACCTTTCGTGAATTAGTTGATGATGTACGCTGTAATCTAGCACACCAATATTTAACAGAATCTAGCCTCAGTTTATCGAACATCTCAGATATCTTAAGCTTTTCTAATTACAGCGAGTTTACTCGCGCTTTTAAGCGCTGGTATGGCATTCCACCAAAAGATTATCGTAAGTCACACTCGAGCTAATGGCGTAAAAAGTTAAAAACGGGTCGTTTAAAGCTAAGTTTTCTGTTAACAATTTATATATATTGACAAGCTAGTTTCGCTAATTAGTGGTCGTGCAATGTTAAGAAGAGTGTTTATTACCGGTGCCAACAGTGGCATTGGGTTCGAATTGGCAAAGCAATATATTAGCCGTGGTGACGATGTTGCGTTATTCGATTTACATTTCAACGAACAAACAAAACAATCTTTAAGTGATCTTGCTGATGATTACCAATACATTGAGTATTTTGCTACACCTATCTGCGATAATGAAGCGCTGCAAACTCAAGTAAATAATGCAATCGCAGCGATAGGCAAACCAGATTTAGCCATTTTTAGCTGCAGTACCAATGAGCAACTAAGTAAAGAAAATAGTATTGATAGTATTGCTTGTCAGCACTTTGCAACACTAATAACGCCACACTTAAGCATGAACGGCCACCTAGCAATTACATCCCCCCTTATTGATGCAACTAAATTTACGCCAGAGCCAAACGCTTTGATTTTAGCCAAAAAGCTACGCAAGAAATTTAAGCCAAATAACATAAAAATCAGCTTAATTTGCGCAAGCAAAACATCTAAAGCCGTAACAAACCCAGCCAATACTGCACAACACATTTTGCGCAGCTTGGATAAACAAAAATTAATGGTGATCCTAGGCTTACAATCTAAACTAACCTATATCATGAGTCGTTACTTACCGAATTGGATAATGGGTTCTGTGATGGATCGCCTCATTAAACAACAATTAATAAGAACAACACGCTAAGGAATCCCCATGAACACACATGATAACCTCACGCAATTAATTGAACATACGTGTCAGACTTATGCCGACCTTCCTGCCTATAACAGTGCAGGTAAAACACTCAGCTATGCCCAAGTTGAACAACAGTCTCGCTATTTGGCACAGTGGTTTCAACAACAAAGTGGTCTTGTTGCTGGAGACAGGATAGCCATTCAACTACCTAATGTTGTTGATTACCCTATCGTTACCTATGCAGCAATTCGTGCAGGGTTAATCGTAGTCAATACCAACCCGCTTTATACTGCTCGTGAAATGCTACACCAGTTTAATGATGCAGATGTGAAAGCCATTGTTATTCTTGATGCTCTTACCGATAAATTAGCAACGGTTATCAATGATACATCGATCAAAACCGTTATTGTTGCAGCTGCTGTTGCTGAGCCGACATTGCAAGAGAGTCAATTTTCGTTAAACGAACTCATTCGCCAAGGTGAAAGACTCGCTCCTCTTGACGCTCATCAAGCAAGTCGTGACGATATTGCTGTTTTACAATACACCGGCGGTACCACAGGGGTTGCCAAAGCTGCGATGCTTAGTCATGGCAACATTTTAGCCAATGCCGAGCAAATGAATGAGCGCTTTGACGATATTTTAAAGCCAGGTCAAGAAACGGGTATTTGCCCGCTTCCGCTTTATCATATTTACGCCTTTACAGTGAATATGGTTGGCCTATTTGCCATGGGGCAGTTTAACGTACTGATCCCAAATCCTCGTGATTTAGATGCGTTAGTTAAGCAAATCGAACCATTTGAGATTAATTACTTTTCAGGGATTAACACCTTATTTATTGGCTTGTGTATGCACCCAGGGTTTAGGGCACTGAATTTTTCAAACCTAAAAATGACCGTCTCAGGGGGCGCAGCTTTAACACATGCTGCAGCTGATGCGTGGATGAACACCACAGGTTGTACAATCACAGAAGGCTATGGCTTATCAGAAACTTCGCCTGTTGCAACGTTAAACGACTTTAAAAAAGAAGAAATTGGTAGTATTGGTCGCCCACTCTCAAACACTACTGTGGAAATTTGGGATGAAAACGACGAGCCTGTTGCTGACGGTGAGTCTGGCGAAATTGTTGTTAAAGGCCCGCAAGTGATGATGGGTTATTGGCAACGCCAAGACGAAACCGACAAATGTATGAAGCGAGGTTTTTTCAAAACCGGTGATGTGGGTCTAAAACTACCAAGTGGTAATTACAAAATTGTAGACCGTTTAAAAGACATGATTATTGTTTCCGGCTTTAACGTGTACCCTAACGAAGTAGAAAACGTACTTTGTCAGCACCCAGCTATCTGCGAAGCAGCTGTTATTGGTGCAAAAGATGAAAAAACCGGTGAGCGTGTCTGTGCCTACATTACTTTAAAAGAGCAGATTGATGAGCAACAGGTGAGTGACTATTGCCGCGAAAACTTAAGTGCTTATAAAGTGCCTAAATCAATCATTTTTATGGAACAATTGCCTAAATCGACGGTTGGCAAAATTCTACGTCGAGAGTTACGCCAATAATAAAGCGATCGTTTTAGCCGCCTAACTGGTATAAAATAGTTATTAAATAAAGCATACCGTTAGGTATGCTTTTTAATTTAAGCGGTTTAAAGGTCATTATGGAAAAGTTTATTAATCACATTCAACTTGGTTACTTAGGTTTACTACCATTTTTAGGCTGCGTAGGTTGGCCACTTATTGCAGGAAGTAATGCCGTCAATTTAGACTTTTTCACTTTTTATAGCATCGCTATTTTAGCCTTTATGGCTGGTAACTTATGGCATGCAGGTCAGCAAACCCATGCTGATGCTATTAAAGCAATTGTTCCTATCTTACCGATTGGCTTTTTAAGCTTTTTACCAGCAACTTGGACACTGGCTTGGCTCGCAGCAAGTTTTTGGTTAGTGCTGTTATTTGAAAAAAGCTCACCGCAGTGGCAAACCTATCACGTTGATTATCAAAAAATGCGTTTTGTTTTAACGTCAGTGGTGTTTGTATGCCACATATTTGTAATTGGCATGAATATCTATCCTGAGTAGCCCTTTTCTTGCGTTTGCGGTAACATCCGCGGCTCAGTTTTTTAAGGACCTGCTATGATAGATCAACTGCGCGCTAAACTAGACCACCTTGGCGAAAATTACGTAGAAAAAAACGCTCACTTTAAAATAAAAGTGATCCCGTTTTTTTGTGCGATTCACATTAAAAAAGATCATAAAAACCAAGGCAATTTAAAGCTATATTCTAATCAGTTGATTGAAATATTTTTAGCTACCATGTTCTTGTTATTCGGCTTAATGCTTTTTGACACAGATGCGGGGTTTACCCATGGTCCTATTCATATCGTTATTGCCGTATTGATTAGTTTTAACTTAATCTTTAAGCAAATAGCCATTGAAGGGCTTAAAACTCGCTTAGCCCTTTGCCCTGAAATCGCGCAAGAAACAACGCCAGCACAAGGCAAATAGCAACATGTTTTTAGACCCTAGTTGGCGCATATTAACGGTTGGCGATGGTGATTTATCATTTTCACACTCTGTTGCTCATTATATAAAACCTGCCAAGCTTGTTGCTTCAACTTATGATGATGCAAACACCATAGAACAAAAATATGCCGACAATGCACTTAGCGCCTTGCAACAACTTAACATTGAAACACTCACCGAGTTTGATGTCACAAAGCCAGACTCGTGGCAGCGCTTAGATGGCGCCTGTTTCGATGTGGTTATTTTTCAATTTCCACTTATACCAGCGTTTAAAGGTGAAGCTGCATTTAAAGCACATACCCAACAAGGTGGTATGAATGTTTTAAACCGTGCTTTGTTGCATCGCTACCTAGACTACGCAAGCCAGTTCGCATTAGATAAAAACGGCCCGATGCTCTGCTACATCACCTCTAAAGATGTAAAACCATACCGCGAATGGAATATTGAAGGCAGCTTAAATCAAGGGCTGACTTGCCAATATCTAGGGCAAATGCCATTCGATATTAATTTATTCCCGGGCTATAAAATTCGAAATGTAGATCGCGATAAGCACGTTAAAGATACCAGCGGCATTACCTATGTATTTAGCGAAAAAACTGACAATGACATTACCGATAAGCTGACTTTACCTGCTTATTTAGGTGAAAAACACTGTGCATTATGCCGCGTAGGCCCTTATATGGCACAAGAAGATGAAGACAAACATTTGTTAAGCAAAAAACATAAACAAATGGAAAAGTTTGAACAGGATTGGCAAGCATGGCTTGCACAAAACAACGAGGAGTGACCATGAACTTTGTGATTGTAGGTACCAATTTTATAAGCGATACACTACTGAGTGCAGCTAAACAAATTGAACAATTCTCCTTATATGGTGTGTGCTCTCGAGAGCAGCAAACAGGCGAGGCTTTCCTTGCAAAGCACGATGCTCAAAAGGCTAAGGTGTTTACCAATATTGAGCATGTATGCGAAGACCCATTAGTCGATGCCGTCTACATTGCTGCGCCAAATAGCTTACACAAAGACTATGCTGTAATGTGTTTAAATGCCGGTAAACATGTTTTAGGTGAAAAGCCTTCGGCTGCTAATAGTAAAGAACTAGAGGCCATCATTCAGGCGGCCAAAACACATCAACGCTTATACATGGAAGCGATGATGACCACCCATTTACCAAACTTCGCACGCTTAAAAAATGCCATTGCAAAGATTGGCACACCCCGCAAATATATTGGTCAATATAGTCAGTACTCATCACGTTACGATAAATATAAAAATGGCGAGCGACCAAATACTTTCTTGCCAGAATTTGCTAACGGTGCATTAGTCGATTTAGGTATCTATCCGCTGTATATTTTACTCGGATTATGGGGCGCGCCTCAGAGTGTAAAAGCCAGTGGTGTGTTGCTAGAAACCGGCGTTGATGGAGCTGGCGATGTATTATTAAATTACGCTGATAAGCAAGCGGTGATCAGCTATTCGAAAATCTCGCAAGGCGATAACTTTACTGAGATCCAAGGTGAAAAAGGCCGTATTCGTATCGAAGCAGTCTCTTTATTAAAGCGTATGCAATTTATCGGTAATGATGGCACGGTTGAAGAGCTCTCTGAGCCATTTGATGAACACTTTATGCGCCATGAAGTAAGCCACTTTATTCAAGCTGCGAATGCCGGACAAATTGAGTCATCAGTTAATACTCATACACTGTCAAAACAAGTTATGGCGGTGCTCGATGAAGCACGAAGCCAACTTGGTGTTGTGTATCCCGCAGACCAATAAATGCATTATTCAAGGGCAGTGGACACTGCCCTTGTTATTTTTAGCCCCCTTCATACAAGCTTAAATGACGACCTCTAATTAACTTACTTGTAATTTTTATTGAAATTAGATTTTTGTACTATGGTTAATAATATTTACTTTCAATGAGAAGGGTAATATTTTGACTATTCGCTTTTTACTCAGAGCTGTTTTCGCAGTAACCATTACCCTTGCAGCAGGTCTACTCCTCATTATTCTATTTTTGCAATCAGGCCAAGATGAAAGTATGGAGTCGGCTCAACAGCGCTATGAGCTAAGTCACCTTGCTAAGTTTTCATCTTCAAATTCGATTCACCTTACAGAACTTGCTCGTCAACATGTTGTAACCTTAGATCCTCGCTATGAAGTTGAATACCACCAGCTTGTTGATCAAATTCAAGGTAAAGCAGCTTGGCTTAACGGCGAAAAGAAAAGTTATGAACAGCGTTTAAGAGCGTTTAATGTGGCTGCTGATGATTTAGCCCTGTTGCAAAAATCCAACGACTTATCACTCAAACTAGTTGAAACAGAAGAAAAAGCATTTAGCTTAGTCAGTGATTTACTTGGCCGTGATACAAATAACTTAACCGTAAGTGAGCATAAAAGATGGGTACAAGCTATCGAGCTTTTAACCAACGATGCTTACATGGCCGAAGTTGAGAAAATTCAGCAACCCGTAAAAGCGTTTTTAAGTTCAATCGAGGAAAAAAGTGCGGCTGAAGTTAAAAGCAATCACGACCATGTGGTCACCCTAAGTTTAATTAGCACAGCTTTAGTCCTGACTATTATTGCTACCTTGATATTGTGTTACTGGCAATTAGAGAAAAAAGTGATTAAAGCAACCCATGCCTTAATTGATGAAGCTAAGCGTATCTCTGAAGGTGATTTATCTTGCTATATTGATCACAAAGCTGATGACGAAATAGGCCAACTTGCGAGCAGCTTTAATATTATGGTTGATAAGCTATCTCAGCTTTTAAAAGAAATACACAATCAATCAGAGCAAGCGCAAGTGGCAGCAAAAAGCCTAGATGAAATTTCACAGCAAGCTAAAACGCTCAATGATATTCAAAGCCAAGCGATTGAGGTGATTTCAAGCTCAGTCTATGAAAACTCAACGGCCGTTAAAGAAGTCTCTCAAAACTGTGCAGAAGCGGCAAGCAGTGCCACCGCAGCTAATCAGAAAACCCAAGAAGGTCTACAGGTTGTACAACAAGGAGTTAGCTCTGTTGAGTCAGTGGCCGATACACTCACCAAATCACTAACAGACCTTAACCAACTCGAGGCCTCAGTGAATGAAGTCACGGTTATTTTAAGTGTTATCAGTAACATTGCTGAACAAACTAATTTATTGGCACTCAATGCCGCAATCGAAGCTGCGAGAGCAGGTGAACAAGGCCGAGGTTTTGCTGTTGTTGCTGATGAGGTAAGAACTTTGGCTAGTCGTACGCAAAGTTCTACTCTTGAGATCCAAGATAAAATTGACTCATTACAATCGGCAACCAATGCTGTGACGCAGAGGATACGCTCAAGCGATAATCAAATTAAAGAGGCAGTAATCAATTCTGAAAAAGTGGGCCATATGCTTGATGAAATTAGCGTGCAAGCAAAAGCTATTTCTGATGCCAATATGACCATAGCTTCTGCATCTGAGCAGCAATCTCAAGTGACCGAAGAAATCGCCCAGCGCTTAAACGAAGTACAAGATACCAGTCGAAAGTCGCAGCAACAAACGCAAAGCATTTCGGACTCATCGAGTAAGCTGGCTAACTTGGCGAATAACTTAAACGGGCAAATTAATCGCTTTAAATTAAGCTAGTCGCTGATCAAGCTCAGCGACTAGCGATTAGTTTAAAATCGGTAAGTAACAGATGCACCGATAGTTTGCGGGTTAACCACTGCCACATAGCCTTGTGGGTAACGACCACTGACAGGTTCTTGTGAGGTATATGCTTCTTCATCTAAGGCGTTGTTGATGAAGGCACTTATCAACCATTGTTCAGTATCATAAGTCATCGATAAACGCGTAATAGTGTAATCACCCGCAACACGCTCTTCTGTGTTTGTTAAGTCGCCATAAAACTCATCAACATAATTGGCGCTTAAATTCACTTTTAGACTATCGGTAAACCAATGCGACAGACCTAAACTTGCCGTTAACTCCGGTGCAGAGTTTAAATCATTGCCTACGGCATCAGGAAAGGCTGATGATTCATCAATTTTAGTTTTCAATAAACCGAAACCGCCATGTAACTGCCACTGATCGCCCAGCATGCTGTAAGCTTCAACTTCTAAACCATAGCTATGAGCATCTTCAATATTAGTGATTTTACGCTCAGAGCTTAGCGCTTGATAACCGTTGAAGTTATTGTAAAACACATTGGCACTGATATTCATGTCGCCATTATTTAAAACGCTGCGCGAACCTACTTCATAGGTATTAACGGTTTCTTCGTCGTAATAATAATAATCTTCAGCGGTAAAATCGAGTGCGCCACCACCCGCGTTGTAGCCACGACGTGCACTGGCAAATAAAGTCGTTTCGTCACTAATATCATATTGAATCGCGAGCTTTGGTAAACGTAGTGTGTGTGAATTATCAAGTTGCTCAACGAGCATATCACCACGAAATGCCATATTAAAATTACGTAATTGCTCTTCACGCTCAATACGCAGACCCGCTGTTAATGTTAATTCGCGGCTTAGGTTAAAGCTTGTTTCACCATAAACAGCGGTCGATTTACTGCTATCGTCGCCGTAATAGTTGGTTGCACCGACACTTTCAAAGTCTTGGTCGCGGTCAAAATAAGCAAGACCAACAAAGCCTGAGTAAAAATCATTGCTTAAACCAAAGTTAAGTTTGGAATCTACAGTGATATTACTCTCATCCATTGATACGTCAGATTCTGCGCTTTCAAGTGGCTCGTATGCTTCAAAGCCCCATTTGTAATCCATGTAAGCAACTAAAACATCTAACGAAAAATCATCGTTAATTTTGTAATCAACATTCACTTGCGTGGTGTCAGATTCAGTATCCATAATACGTTGATATAGCGGCTCATAATCAAATGGCTCATCCGCTAAAAAGTACTTACGACCCGAATTACCTTCTTCACTGTAAGTTGAATAAGTTAGCTGTACAGCAAGATCTTTGCTTGGTGTGTAAAGTAATTTAGCGCGCGTGCTGCTGGTATTTAACTTGTTTAATTCACGATCAGTGGGGTTTGTTTCGTATACTGGCGGATTTGAAAATGTTTCGCCATCAACGTACTGAGTAGATAAACGAAATGCTAATACATCTTCAACTAACGCCCCTGATACCACCGCGGCAGTATCTAGGTAGCTATCTTGGCTGCGATAACCAACGCGCACTGCCCCTTCAAATTCTTGAGTAGGTGCTTTGGTTGTCATGTAAACAGCACCCGCAATACTATTACGACCATTACTGGTTGATTGCGGCCCGCGGTAAACCTCAATTTGTTCTACATCCCACAGACCCGTATCACCGGTTAAATCGGCTACAAACGGTTGGCTTACACCATCGATTAAGGTTGAAACACGAGCCTTTGAGCCACCACTAAATGAGTTAAAACCCGTTGCACCACCATTACCAGACACGCCTCGCATATCAGGCACCGAGCCCGTTAAGACAACAACGTTCGCCATTTCTGACAGTGCTTCAGATATCGAAGCAAGTTGACCGTTTTCTAGTAAAGACTTATCAACAACCGCCACTGACGACATGGTCTCTTTAAGTGACTTCTCTGTTTTTTCACCTGTAACAACAATGGTATCCATGGATTTTCGACTGTTTTGGTCGTCGTCAGCCCATGCTGAGCCTTGCGTAACAAGTAATGATGCAAGCATAACTTTGGTGAGTGAATTAAGTTTAAATGCAGTAGCCAATGTCCTTTCCCCGTAAGAGATTATTAGAATTAAACAAATTGAGTTTGATAGAAAAGCGCTAGGAAATTAACACAAGATCAATGATATTGCAATTGAGTTTAGTTATCATTTACAATAAGATTTAACATCAACTACAACTATAATCTTATGCTCATTTTTACCGTTACCCTGCTTGTCGTTTTCGCTGTCAGTATTTTCTACTGCACCAGAAAGCAGCAGCGATTCTTAAAAAAACCAATCAAAAAACAATGGCGATTACTTTCAATTACGTTAACCGTTTGCGCACTAATACTTGCCCTTCAACAGTTTTCAACCACGGCAACCGTGTTCTTCATCATCTTTAGCATCATGCTAATGTTGATGCTGATCCCTTTTGTTAGCCTGCTGCAAAGAAAAGGATAATTCATGACGAGCTCATCTAAACGCCAGCCGACTTGGTTAGGAAAAACCCTAGCAGGTATATTTTTAGGGCTGGCACTCTCATTTATTTTCGTTGCTTTTTTTGCATGGTATGGCCCAGGAGGCATTGATGCTCGCGATAAAGTGCAATTTAACATGTGGATGATCACGCCTGTTTGGCTAACCATTTTTAGTTTTAGTTATTTATTCAATTCAGCAAAGCAAGCGTGGCTTGTGCTTGGCAGCTTAACTGTGCTGCTTTATGGCGTGTTTTTTATGCTAAGGAGTGCATCATGAAAGTAAAATCGGATATTCTTCGCACCTATCAAGGTGTACACACATGGACAGGCATCATTGCAGGTTTAGTGCTGTTTATTGGTTTTTATGCGGGCAGTTTGACCATGTTCAAACACGAAATACAGCAATGGGCAGCACCTATTCAAGCCCCTAAAATCACCAGCTCTAATTATGACTACCAAACGCTGCTAGATACTGCGATTAATGAGCGAGGCGAGCAACTTGCCAAAGGCTTTAACCTTGATTTACATACCCAAGATGCACCTCTTTCGTGGTATATCAAAGGCAATGCCCGAGGCATGGAGCTTGATAAACAACTTAACTTCGCACACCTAAATGCTGATGGCACATTAAACGTCAGCGCACAAACCGAAAACGAACTTGCCGATTTAATTGATTATTTACACCGTACAGCAGGCTTTATAGGCGAAATTGGCCATGACCAATCTGGTGTTTATATTCTTGGCATTGCCTGTGTTTTGTACTTTTTAGCTTTGGTCTCTGGGGTAATTATTTTACTGCCGACATTAGTTAAAACCTTTTTTGCACTGCGTAAAGAAAAAGGGCCTAGTCGATTCTGGCTCGATAGCCATAACCTTATCGGTATCGCCAGTTTACCATTTCACTTAGTCATTGCATTTACTGTGGTAGTGTTTGCGTTTCATGATTTTATTTATGGTGGTTTAGCGCAATTTTATGATGGTAAGCCATTGTTTCAGCGCCCTACACCTGCCGCGCAAAGTTTTCATATTGAGAACTTACCACGTATTGATGAGCAATTACTCGCAGCGAAAAGCTATGCCCCCGGCTATGAGCCAATCCACATTCGCTATAGTAATTTAAATTCAGCATCACCTTCTGCGGTGTTTATGATGAGTAACAATAATGCGGTAGTACGTGGCCCGGATACCGATTACTTATTTATGAACCCATACACGCTAGAAGTGGTTAACTCAAGCTACCCGCAAGGCGAAGATGCGGTGTGGGGTAACATGGTTGCCAGTATTTTCTCACTCCATTTTGGTACCTATGGTGGAGATTGGGGTCGTTGGGGCTACTTTATTATGGGGTTACTAGGCGCCTTCTTATTCTATTCAGGTAACTTATTATGGATAGATAAACGCTTTAAAAGAGATCCCAATAAACGCAGTACCTTGTTTATGGCTAGGCTCACTATTGGTGTTTGTTTAGGGTCTATGATAGCTGTCGCTTTCACACTCGTTGCTGCAAAATGGCTACCTACTCTTGTGAGCAACACAAACTACGCAACCCTATACAGTTATTACGCAGCTTTTTTTGTTTTTGTGATATATAGCTTCTTAAACCCTGTACAAAAGGCAACCACTGCTGGTTTTTACATACTAGCGAGCCTGTGTGCGTTAATGGTGTTATCTACACTTTTAAAACTTGCCTCAAGTGACGTTAACACTCTCTTTTACTCAAGTTATATGGTCGACATTGTCGCTGCTGTATTTGCTGCTATTTTCTTTAAAATGGCCAAACGCCAGCAACAAAAACAGACCACGCAAAACATCATGCCAGCCTTTGAACAAGCAAGTCGAGCTTAAGCATTCTGAGTATGGGTATCAAAGCAATTTGATACCCATAATTTTGCTTTATCGAAAATCTGTGTCCGTTTAACGAAAAACATTTCTTCTCCAATAAAACATCAGTAGAATCGCCGCAAACTTGAGCTATTAACTTTCATAAGGACAGTGATGCAGCGCACCATTCCCCCGTTTTTTATTGCTGTTATTTGCGTGCTCCTCGCAATGGTTACCATTCAATCTGGAGCCTCTGTTGCAAAGCAATTATTCCCTTTAATTGGCCCTGAAGGCACCACAGCACTGCGCTTAGGCTTTTCAGCAGCTATTTTGTGCCTTGTGTTTAAACCTTGGCGCGCATTTCCGCCTATAGGGCAACGTATGCCTATCATCATTTATGGCTTGAGTTTAGGTGGCATGAATATTCTGTTTTATTACGCGATTGAACGTATTCCTTTAGGAATAGGTGTAGCGCTAGAGTTTACTGGCCCCCTTGCGGTTGCTCTGCTTTCGTCACGTAAAAAACGCGACCTATTTTGGGTAGCCTGCGCCATTGCTGGCATAATTTTATTGCTCCCAGATATGAAAGGCGAAGACAGCCTTGACCCTGTAGGTGTTATTTTAGCCCTTGCGGCGGGAGCGTGTTGGGCGTTTTATATATTGTTTGGCAAAAAGACCGGAAACCAAGGCTCAGGCGGAATGACCGTTGCCATGGGTATGAGCGTCGCCGCGATTGTACTTGTGCCTTACGGCGCAGCTTCTCAAGGCGCTGCATTATTAAGTTGGGAAGTATTACCGCTCGGTATTTTAGTCGCAGTCATGTCAAGTGCACTGCCCTATACTTTAGAAATGGTGGCACTACGTAATATGCCAGCGCAAGGCTTTAGCATTATGATGAGCCTAGAGCCGGCGATTGCAGCACTGGCTGGCTTTATAATTCTCTCTGAGTTTTTGAGCGTGTGGCAGTGGCTAGCTATTTTATTAGTGATTACCGCCTCGGTTGGCAGCTCGATGTCGAGTAATTCAGAAGATCAGAAAAATCAGAAAAACAGCTGATTTAACATTTTAAATGCTTTTTTTAATACTTAAAGACTAAATTTTAGACTCAAAAACAGCTTTTATCGGCATTCGTAAAGTGAGGGTTCTCACTATAATGCTCACTATTAATACAAAGTGGTCTTATCTCTTTGTGTCGGAATAAACCTAATAGTGGGATTTACTTATGTCGATAAAAACTAACTTGTTACTTTCAAGCCTTGCAGTTGCAAGTGCATTAGCTACATCAAATGCTGTTGCAGCTAGCTGTCAGGGCGAAATCTTTGCAATGAACTCTGGCCGTGGTGAAACCGGTGTTGTATTTAGCCTTGACGAGCAAAACAAGTCGGCTACGGCACATTCAATCGCTCAGTTTAGCTCTGCAGCGATTGCCTATGATGCTTCAACAAATCGTACTTATTATACTTCTTCACCTATTCCGCTACAGTACAAAGTTGATGTTAGTCACCTTGATGTCAGTGATGAGGAGTATTCACACCTACCTATTCGTGCCGATAAATTCAAATATAGTCGCTTAGCCTATTTAGATCATGCAACAGGTGAACATGTTGTGGTTGGTACTACTAAATCTGTAATTGGTATGACCTATGATGCAAGCTCTGATTCACTACTTGCAGTTAGTTTTACCAAGCTATACAGCATTGATAAAAACACTGGCGAAGCAAATGTACTTGCAGATTTTAGCGACATTGATGGCTTAAGCCGCGCTGATTTAGTCGTTAAAAATGGCGAGCTTTTGCTAATAACCACAACCTCAGTTTACAGTATTGACCGCACAAGCTTTGCGGCTACCGAGCTTTCAAAACATGAGCTAATCGCGGTAGGCGGTGCGACAGTTAATAACAATGGCGACCTTGTGATCAGCCGCTCTGTCATCAATGACCATGGCGATAAAAACGAATCTAAGCTTTACCGTTTAGATCCGTACTCAGGCGAAACCTGCCTTGTAGCAACACTACCAGTTCGCATTAACGACTTAACGACCAATACGCAAAATGCTGTAGCATGTGATGTAGAGCCTAGCTGCTCATTACCGAGTGAACAAATCCCTTACTATTCAGAAGCAGTGATTAAACAGCTAGATAGCAACTGGAAAAGTTATGACTTTGGTGATCAAGAATTTACCGCACCAGCTGTATTTACCTCTGCGCCAACATTTAATGGTAAACACGGTGGTACAAACCGTTTAACTGACGTATCACCAGCGGGATATTCTGTATCTTTCCAAGAGTGGCAATATCTGCAAGACGGCCAAGGTCACCCTAATATTGAGTCGTTTGACTTCTTAACAATGGACGAAGGTCGCTACACAATGAGCGATGGCACTATCGTTGAAATTGGCAGCTTTATTTTAAACGATACTAAAGCTTATAAAGCGGTAGAATTTAGCGAAGCATTTACAGCAAAACCACATATATTCTTGCAAACACAAACTTTTAATGGCCCTCATACAGTTTATACGCGCGTTGCAGGCTTAAATAATGCAGGTTTTAGTGCCGCATTTTTTGAACAAGATACTTTAAATGAAGGCCACCGTAATGAACGTGTTGCTTACTTTGCGATTCTTCCTGGCTCAGGTACGACCGGTACTCTTGAGACTCGCGCAGGTAACAAACAATATAGCTTGTATCAAGCCGGTATTAACCATGAGGGAGCTCAAATTGGTGAGCACTTCTATTTCTTACAAGAAGATAAGTCTTTAGATTCTGAAGTGGTTCATGCTAAAGAACAGGTACAAGTAATGGATATAGAGGAAGTGAGCCTTGCTCAATCTATTACAACCAGAGGTCCAGATAACTTTAGTATCCGCAGAAAATAAATACTCCTAAATCTAGGCGCCTCAGGGCGCCTTTTTCATACCCAATTAGTAAACTCGCCTTTTCATATACACAGAACTC
>NZ_JAKEVM010000077.1 GCF_022398475.1 Pseudoalteromonas shioyasakiensis
ACCTTATATACCTATATACTTAACCGATATTAAACTTACTTATTTATACTTAGTATCAGTAAAGTTACAAATTTTTATTAAATGTCTTATAAATAAAAGGTATGTCGCCTTAAATACTTGTTTACAGCAATTTGAATGGACATTATACTTAAAGCATAACTTTGAGGAAGAAAGTATGTCTATCAATAATAATGCGCTAGCCACTTATAGGTTACTAAAAGCGACAGCAGAAGTTGCTGAAAAATCGCTAGAAGGACGTATTCAACATTATCGTGCCCATTTAAAGTCTGAAGAAAAAGAACTTCGTACTTATACGCAAAAAGCAGCCGCTGACTTATTAGGCTGTAATAATCGTACCTTAAAACGACGTCATGATAATGGTGACTTTGATGCACTTGATATCAAACGAGGTGCAAATGGCCACTACGCTTATACCTTGGTAAATATCTTTGCTATGGCTGATATCATGGATATTAAGCCTGATCACCGTACAGTTCATGATAAATTACAAGTTATCGTTATTAACTCGTTAAAAGGTGGTTGTGGTAAAACTACCAGCATGGTAAACATTGCCGCTGCACTTGCTACTACCAATATTAAACGATACAGAATTGGTATTATTGACCTTGATCCACAAGGTTCTTCATCAAGCTTTTTCCCACCTAGTGAGCCAGACCCAATTACTGTGGGTGACTTAATGCGTGACTGTATCGAACTCGATGAAAACGAAACCTGGGATGAGTTAGTATCGAACTCTTTCTTACCTACCCATATACCTAATATTCGTATTTTGCCTTCAGGTATGGATGATTTTTACTTCGAGCATGAAACTGCAACTTTATTAAAAGATAGCTCTAGTTATGATAAAACTCGTCACTATCATAAATTGCTCGAAAAAGTTATTGAACCGGTAAAAGATCAATTTGATATTATTCTAATTGATACAGCTCCATCACTTAACTTTATGTTTTATAATGCATTAATGGCCTCTACGTCGATGCTTATTCCAGTTCATCCTGAAGCTGTAGACTTTGATGCAAATAATAAATACTTAAAGCGATTAGGCGAGATTTACCATACAGTTGCTGCCCTTGGCCACCAAGGTTGGGACTTCATGCAATTCTTAGTAACTAACTATGTTAAAGGGAATCATTCACAGCGCGACATCGTTAAAGATGTTCGTAGTGCATTTGGTCGTCAAGTAATGAGTTACCCAATCAATCATAGCTCGGCAATTACCGCTAGCTCATCTTCTTTTAATACCATTTTTGATCAAAAAACGTCAGATAGCTTAGCTAGTCGTGAGTCACTACTTCGTGCGCAAGAAAATATCAAAGATGTTGTTGATGAACTTGAAATGCTGATCCGTTCTAATTGGCAGTCAACTCAATCGTCTCTAAATACAGCTAAGTAAGGTAATTAATAAAAATGGCTAAAAAACGTAAAAATGATACCAGCTTAGACCCTTTTTCAACGTCTATCGAAAGTAGCAGTTTAGATGCTTTGCTAGAGCAAGCTTCAGCTGGTGATGTTATCAGTATGCCTGCTCCAAGCGATCCTACACGTCAAATTACTTTGGTGTGTAAGGTTATTCCAAGCTCAGAAATTGAAGCTAAAACAAAGGTCTATGGTAAAAACCGCCGTGTACAATCATTACTAAATGAAAAGTCAGTTGCCGATATCCTTCCTGCAATTGCCGAAGACGGCCGTAACCAGCACCCTGCCCTATGTTGGGATAAAGGTGATGAAATGCTTGTATTAGCAGGTTCTCGTCGTCGAAAAGCATGTATCTTAAGTAACTCTGATTACTTAGTTTTAAGCTCTGAAGATTTCACAGATCAAGATGCTAAAATTCTTGCTGTATCATCTGATCAATACATTGCCCCAAGTCTATGGGAGCTAGGTCAAGCATATCAACAGACCCGCGATGAGCTTATTGCTGATGGTAAAAAAGGCTCTTATCGTGAGATTGCGGCAATTGAAGGTGTATCACACACTGCGATTGCTGACGCAATCAAAGCGTATGAGAATCTACCTTCTGAGGTTTTAAGTCTTTACCCTACTGCGAATCATGTTGGCCGTGAAGTAGCTAAAAAGCTTATCAGTGCCAAAGAGCGTGACGAGCAGCTGTTTACCAAGCTTGTAAATGACGTAAGTAGTGATAGCGAAATAGCGCAAATCAGTAGCGATGATAAACGTGCTCTTGCAATTACCAAGCTATTAACTGCTGAGCCAGCAGCGCCAAGCCGTCGTGAAGCCCTTATTGATAGTGAATTTGTGAGCGTACAGCGTAATATCAAAAGCGGTGACTTATCTGTGAAAATCGATAATAAAGTGATGACAGACAAACGCTTAGAGCAGCTAACTAAGCTATTAAATAGCTTTAATTAGTTAGTAAAAGAATGATCTCTTACGCTTTTACTGTTAGTAAAAGCGTGATCTCCCCTTCCCTTTCGTTAGTAAAATAGTGATCTATTACCAGTAAAATTGATACTTATTACACTCTCAGATCAGCTTTTTACCAACTAATAACCCCTTTACAGGGTTTTTCGTTTCATAATTATATTGCTTAGTAAAAAATTGATCTGTAAAGCCCCTGCCTTGTTATTAACCTGTTTATATCTTGTGCGATTGTTGTTTGTTAAATGCTCAGTATGTTAGTTTTCAGCTTTGATTTTATTTTAAAGCAGATTTTTACCAAGTTATCAGCTCCAACCAGTCCAATATTGCTCAATAGTGCTTTAGCTCTGGGCCGATAGATCATATACTGGCAGAATTATTTTTTGTTTTTACTGCCAAAAGCGTTATGTCTGCTAACTTATCCAAAAATGACTTATTAGCTATCTTTGAAGAAATCAAACAAGAGCAAGAAACTCAGTTTCCTCTGTCTGAGCGCTTCATCAAACAGCTATTTAAGCCGCATGTGTTAAGTAAAGCAAAAGAGTATCACCAGAACGGCCAAATCAACTGGTTAGAACATAACAGTGATTTTAGCGTTATTGATGCATCTATGTTTGGTAACGAAGGAAATACCTTTACTCAGCATATTGAGATCAGTAAATTACCAAGTGGTTTTTCGGTCGATTCGCATTGTACTTGTGGTTCTAAAACTAAATGCCGCCATATTGCAGCTGTGCTCCTAAAACTCAAAATTGAACATTCAGGTGACTACGGCGAAGACTACATCATTAACGATTGGTTTAGTGAGCTAAAAACCCTTAAGCAAGTTACTAATGACAATGCCAAACAGGTTCTATTATTTGTTCTTGATGTAGAGAAATCTGTTGTAACCCTTACCCCTAAAATAGCTAATTATGACGCTGAGCATAACTATACTCTTGGTCGTAACCTTACCGAGCAGCAATTAAATAGTTTTGTAACCCCTACTGATTTATTAGAATCTGACTTTCGGTTATATAGCTGGATCCGTTCTCAGAATGCCCTTGGAAAACTTGAGCTTAAAGGTCAATGGGGCTTTGCAGCACTACAGCAATTAATTGCCACCCAGCGTTTGTTTTTAGGCCGTTCGCGCCAAGCAATTAAAGCTGACAGTATGCAAGCGTTAGAGTTTGATTGGAAACAAAACAAAGACTTAACTTCATTGAGCATGACGCTTGCTGGGCAAGATAATTGGTTATTGTTAAAAACAACACCCCCTACTTACCTTGACCCTGAAAAGCTAAAAGTAGGCCGAATTCGTACTCCGTTAACGGCTGATGAAATAGCGTTACTTACCAATATGCCTGCTATTCACACAGAGAACTTTGACCGCGTTTATCAACAGCTGAATGATAATTTTGGTGAAGGTGTGATCCCTCATGCATTTAAGGAAAGCAAAAAAAGCCTAGCTCGAACTGTATTCCCTGTCATCAGTATTAATAATGACGAGGGTACAATCCGCTTAGGATTGCAGTTTAATTATCAAAACTCTTTGTATGATTTAAGCCAGGCGCCAGCTGAAATACTAAACCAATCATTAGAAAATACCGTTGTAAATGAATTAACTAACCTTGGCTTTGAATTATGTAAAGGGGCTTTACAAACAGAGTTTATCTTTAATAAACAATCAGTTATTCATGAACATTGGTTAAAGTTTGAAATAATTCCAAACTTATTAAAACGTGGTTGGAAAATTAATGATGAGTTAGCAGTCGGCAAAGTCCTTAAACAACTTTCACTGCAAGTTGAGCGTGGTAAAGGCCATCAGATAGTTAGTAAAATCGTGATCTCTGGTGTTAAAACTCAACAGTTGTTTGTCACTGATAACAATACTTATCAATCGCTTAATCGACAAAGTGAGCGCTTTTATTACTTTACTGTAGGAAAACGCTTTGCTGTGGTTGAAAAGGCCGCGATGATGCAGCTTAATGATTATCGTGAACGTTTTGAGCATATTAAAACCCGTGACGAAATCTTAATGCCTTTGTCGTTTTTGCCTAAGCTCATCGAGCAAAAAGCAATTAAGGTTAATATTGTTGACGATGCTCTAGATGCTTATCTATCGGAATTAAATAGCTCACAACAGCTTATTAAAAAGTCCGATATTCAAGGCTTAAACCAGGGTGTGCAATTGCGTGAGTATCAACAACACGGTGTTGATTGGCTTAACTTTTTAAAACGTCACCAGCTTGGTGGTATTTTGGCTGATGACATGGGGCTAGGTAAAACCCTACAAGTTATTGCCTTTTTAGCTAATGCCAAGCAATCACCACAAGCAGGCCCCACGTTAATTGTTTGCCCAACCAGCTTGGTTGGTAACTGGCAAAGTGAAATTAATAAATTTGCGAGTAACTTAAAAATTACCACCGTCTTCGGTGCTGCGCGCAGCGACCAATTACAACAGTTGTCGCAAGCAGATTGTATTTTAACAACTTATCCTCTATTGAAGCGTGATATTGCCTTTTATTCGCCGCTGTATTTTGAAAACATCATTCTTGATGAAGCGCAATATATTAAAAACGACGCTGCGCAGGTTTCACGCTTGGTTAAGCGCCTTAATGCAGACTTTAAGCTCTGCTTAAGCGGCACGCCTATAGAAAATAACTTATTTGAGCTTAAATCTTTGCTCGACTTTGCAATGCCTTCTTTACTTGGTTCGCAAGCACATTTTAAGAGCTATTTTCAAACGCCTATTGAGCGTGATAACGACGTTGCCCGAGCTGATGAACTTAAGTCGTTGATCATGCCATTTATCTTGCGTCGTACTAAAGCACAGGTAACGCAAGAGCTCCCAGAGAAGACTGAGCTAGTTAAAGAGTTTGAATTTGAGAGCAAACAAAAGGAAATTTACACCGGTATAACTGAATCTTTAGAACAGAAATTAGTCGACCTATTTGCACAGCAAGGTGTACAAAAAAGTAAGCTAGCCTTTTTAGATGCATTATTAAAGCTCAGACAAATCTGTTGTCACCCAAAATTGATCGACCCTAGTTCACAGGCTGGCAGCGCCAAACTTGAATGGTTATCTAAGCATTTGCCTATCATGCTTAGCGAAGGTCGTAAGGTGATTATATTCAGTCAATTCACCATGGCACTTGATGTCATAGCAGAGCGATTAAATGAATTAGGCATCAGTTTTAGTATGCTTACCGGGCAAACAAGACACCGCGACCGTGTTATCGAAGAGTTTACTCAAGGTGATACATCTGTATTCTTAATTAGCCTTAAAGCCGGTGGTACAGGGCTAAATCTAACTCAAGCCGATACTGTGATTCATTTTGATCCTTGGTGGAACCCTGCTGTTGAGAAACAAGCGACAGATCGTGCCTACCGTATTGGCCAAACTAACCCTGTGTTTGTTTATAAATTGATTATGGCTAACTCAATTGAACAAAAAGTATTTAAAATGCAGCAGCATAAGCAAGCTCTTGTTGATGCATTATTTACCGAAAAATCAATGAGTTTTACTCAATTTGATGAAGAGCAAATGCTTGCTCTGATAAAAAATTAAATTTTTTTAAAGTTTTTTTGAACTAATCAAATTTTGGGGCGTCTATTATTATGCTTGTTGTTAAATTGCAGTTTACATAAGCATTATGTTGATTTCCCATTTGGTTACTAAATTTTAGTAATGTTAGAGCCAGCTCACTTTGAGCTGGCTTTTTTTATGCCTAAACCCCCTACTCTGCTGAGCACTAATTCGTTATGATGATGTGTCTTTAAGTTATTGAGTTTTCGTTATGGTTACAGAGCTGATTGCACAGATTAATTGGCAAAGTGGTGTGCTTGGTGCTGCTGTAGGTGCTGTTGCAAGTGGTGTTATTTTTGCCTTACAAAAAAGTCGCTTAAAAAATCAGTTAACCGAACTGCAAAATAGTCAGCAAATCCAGCAAAATCATTTAGAACAAAAGCAGCTGCAACTTGAACAAAGCCAACTTACGCTTGCGCAGTTACAGCAAGATTACGCTGAGCAACGTGATGAGTCTCAACACTTTAAAACCCGCTTTGTAGAACAAGAAAAGCAAGCACAACAATACAACCAGTTTTGGCGTCAAGTTGAAGCTGAGCTTGCTGATACTAAAGCTGCACTTAATCAGCGCGATGTTGATTTAAGTACCTTACGAAGCACTATAGAGCAAAAAGAACTGCATTTTAAAGAGCAGCTTAGTCATATCAAAGAAAGCAAAGAGCAACTCAAAAAAGAGTTTGAAAACCTCGCTAATCAAATCCTTGAAGAAAAATCACAACGTTTTAAAACCTTAAACCAAGAAAGTATTGAGCAACTTTTAAAACCGGTTCAGGGTGAGCTAAAAGGCTTTCGTGATAAGATGGAATTGATCCACGTGGAAGATCTAAAGCAGCGTGCAGCACTTAAAACTGAGTTATTGCATTTACAGGCTAAAAGCCAAGCCATCACCGAACAAGCTGATAGGCTGAGCACCGCATTACAAGGGCAAAAGAAAACCCAAGGTAATTGGGGGGAGTTAATGCTTGAAAATGTATTAGACAGCGCAGGGCTACGTGCTGGAGTGGATTATCAACGTGAAGTGTCGTTTAACACCGAAGATGGCCGTTTACGCCCAGATGTTGTGGTGTATTTGCCTCAGCAACGTCATTTAGTTATCGATGCTAAAACCTCTTTAAACGCGTATACACGCTATGTAAATGCCGATACAGAGCTTGAGGCGCAGCAAGCGCTTAAAGAGCATGTCACTGCGGTGCAATCACGTATAAACGAGTTAGCAAGCAAAGCCTACGACAGACTACCAGGTATTAACTCACCTGAAGTGGTGATCATGTTTGTACCAATAGAGTCAGCATTTGTTGAAGCGCTTAAGTACCAGAGTGATATCTATCAGCAAGCAATCGAAAAAAATATCTTAGTTGCAACTCCAACGACCTTATTGACTAGCTTGAACATCGTAAAACAATTGTGGCGTTTTGAAGAGCAAACTAAATACTCAAAAGAGCTTGCCGCCCGTGCTGAGCGTTTTTACAACAAGCTCAATGGTTTCCTAACCAGTATGGAAGGGGTTGGTAAGCAATTAGACCGCGCCAAAGAAAGCTATGATAAAGCGTTTTCTCAGCTGTACCGCGGTAAAGGAAACTTGATTAAGCAGGCCTCTGAGTTCAAAGAGTTGGGGGTTTCTGTTCAAAAAGAGTTACCCGCGGAAACTGTTGAAAAGGCCCAATTAGAGTTAGATTAATATGCAGGTTTTAAAGCGCATCGGGTTTGTTGTCCTTGCATATGTATGTTTTGCAAGTACTGTCAAAGCTGCAAATTATGATTACGGCAGCCAACTTAATAAAGCGTTACACGCTAATAAACTCGTTGTAATTGGTGATGTTCATGGCAGCGAGCATGTTGTTACTAGGCTTATTAAATACTTAGATGAGCCTAGTAACTGGCAGCAGCTTGATGATCTTGTCGTTGAGTTTGGTAATGCGCGGTATCAAGATTTAGCTGATCAATATTTGTTGAGAAAACAGAATATAAGCATTGATGACGTAAGGCACATTTGGCGCGACACCTTGTATTTTATGGCATGGCAATATGATGTTTATGAGCAATTAGTTTTAAAGTTAAAACAGCTTAATAGTACCCGTGAACATAAAGTTCGTCTTGTCCTTGCTGAGCCTGCAATGAACTGGCAAACCCTCTCTAAAGAGGATTGGCAAAAGCTAGAAAGTAGCCGTGAAACTGGCTATTTAGAGGCAATAAATCAGCATGTTGTCGCTAAGCATCGCCGTGCAATCTTACTCTTTGGTGCATTTCACACGTTTAGAAAGCCGGTAGTTATAAACAATCAAACTTCGCCTTTTAGTTCTGTAATTGCATTACTTGAGCAGCAAAAACCGGGCTCCACATACACTGTTTGGCCAGCGATGAAAAACGATGGTATTGCATCATCATACCCTGCGGACAGCTTGATCCCTTTATCGGCTAATAGTTCGTTGAATATGCCCTTAGCGTCAATGTCTAAGCGCTTTGCGGCAAATAACAATGTAAGCCTTGCGGATGTTGCAGATGCTTATTATGTGCTAAAAAACACAGATAGAAATGCACCATTAAGTGATGCGGCTTTAAATGATCTGACGTGGCATAAAGAATTAAAACGTCGTGCTGAAATAGTGTCACCAAGAAGTGCTAAACAAATCCACTCTTGGCTTAGCCAACATAACTAATAAAAAGCCAACGTCATGTGGGCTTTTTATTAGTTAATAAGTTCTGCTGAAACAATATCGTTGAGCATCAAAAAGTGGTTAAGTACAGACTCTTCAAGTTCGAAAACCTGCGCTAGTTTTTCGCCACTTGCTGACATCCCTGTTTGCGCACCAGCAAACTCAATATGCAACCCTAAACGCTTTAGGGTTTGAGCGTCGTAACTATAAATAGCAGAATCACGTTTCTCTGTAATACCAGGCATCATACCTATGATAGTAACCGCCTGTTCAACATTAATGATATCGAAGAATTGTCGCTCTGCTGCTTGCCATTTTGCTATATAGCTAGCGACTTCAGGCGGTTGCTCCATGGGCACGTATAATGGCTGTAATGAGCCCCCATGCCAGCCGATAACTGCTTGCTCTTCAACGAGGACATGTGGGCTTGCGGTAAGTACATAGTTGGCACAAGACGATGCACAAAGCTCGTGTACCACAACATCGAGTTGATATTCATGAACTAAGCCACCTAAATGTAAACCCGCCATCACATCACCACCTTGGCTATTAATAACTAAGGTGTTGATTTGTTGATCGCTATTTACTAATAACTGTTCGAACTTTTCAACATTTTGCTTTGATGTTTCGCCTTGAAAATAAATAGTGCCCGGCGATACTTCACTAATTTCAGCAACGCTTTGCTGTGTTGTTTTACAACCAACCAGCAGCACGCTCAATAATAAAAAAAAACGCATTAACAATGCCTTGAAGTTTTGTTTGTATACAGTGCGCAATTTAATAATATGTCATTAACGAACTGCAAAAATGGCATAGTACGTTTTTTTACTTGAGAAATAAATCCACATAATAGGAACAATTGTATGAATATTGGAATTTACATCTATGATGATGCCGAAGTACTCGATTTCTCAGGTCCGTTTGAGGTGTTTAGTACAGCCAAGCGCCTAGCGAATAATGATTGGCAAGTGAGTTTAATTGCCGAAAGTGATAGTCCTGTACTTGCCCGCGGCGGTTATAGTGTAAACCCCCATTACAGCTTTGCTGACTGCCCTTCGCTTGATCTCCTTGTTGTGGTTGGTGGCGACCATACACGAGAGCTAGAAAAAGCAGAGGTTATTACTTGGTTAAAACACACAGCCACTAACACCAAGCGTGTTGCCTCTGTTTGTACGGGGACATTTTTGATTGCTAAAACAGGGCTTTTGAACGGTAAAAATGTCACGACTCATTGGCAAGATCAACCAGAGTTGGCTGCTTTGTTTTCTGAGCTCAATGTGATTTCAGATACTCGTTGGATCACCGATGGTAAGTTTACCAGCTCTGGGGGAATTTCTGCTGGCATTGATATGAGCCTAGCGTTAGTCGCTGAGTTTATTAGTTACGAACACGCCCTACTGACTGCCAAACAGATGGAATATCAATGGCAGACTTTATAATTGTTCAGCAATATAGTCGGTTATAAACTGTTTTAAACAGGCAGCCTTTTTACTCAGTAAACGTGCGCTTGGCCAGATTGCATAAATGTCGCGGTTTTCTCCTCGCCAGTGTGGCAGTACTTGAACTAGCTGCTGAGATTTTAATTCATCTATAACCTCAAACCGAGGTAACAAGGCGATACCTTGCTCATCACAAACTAAGTATTTTACAAATCCAGTATCGTTAAAAGTACTAGCAAATCGGCACATGTGAGTATAAGTTGCATTCGTTTGTGTATTGGTTAGCTGCCACTTATTTCGCAACGTGGTACCAATTAACCTATGTTGTTTTAACTCAGCAGGCTCTTCTATGGCAGATGCCGAATTAAGGTATGCTTTAGTGCTAACAAATAAGGTATCAACACTGCCTAACTTTTTCTGATGGAGCATAGAATCAGCCTGCGGCCCTACTCTTATTGCTATATCAGCTTGGCTTTTACTCAGATCTTCAAGTTTATTATTAAGCAATAACTCAAGTTGAATATCAGGGTACTGTTTAGTAAATGCGAGCCACATCGGCTTTAAGAAACCATGACTAATATTCAGAGGTGCTAAAACTTTAAGCTTTCCTGATAATTGTGCTTTTTGATCATTAAGCTGACGGTGAGTTTGTTCAAATTGCTCAATTAATTCAACATAACTTTGAAAGTATACCTCTCCTGCTTGTGTTAACGTGCATTGCCTTGCTGAGCGATTTAAAAGCTGCTCGCCTAGGCGTTGCTCAAGTCGTTGCAAGCGTCTCGATACAGTTGCGGTAGGCAAGGACAAGCTCTCAGCCGCATTACGTAGGCCGCCTTGTTTAACAATCTGTATGAATAGGGCAATATCGTCAATCATGTTCTCATTTATGCAATCATAGTTTGTTTATCTTGCTATTTTTAGCATTTCTGCAATTAGATATCATGTCTTTTATTAAATCATTTAAGAGCATCTAATTATGAGTGTTGATGATATTTATGTGATAACTTTTGTAGGCATAGCGGCGACTTTGTTCATTGATCTTTATGCTTTTGTGCTGGCTAAAGTGTTTAAGATACCGTCATTAGACTTTTGTTTAGTTGGCCGTTGGGGCTTGGGTTTATTAGATGGAAAGTTTAAGCACCTGAATATAGCAACTAGTCCAGTTAAGCAGTTTGAGTGCGTGTTTGGCTGGTGTTTACACTACTTTATTGGTGTTTTATTTTCGTTTCTATTTATATTACTGGTCGGTATTGCTTGGCTTGAACAGCCCACCTTAATCGCTGCATGTATATTTGGATTAGCTAGCGTATGTATGCCATTTTTTGTTATGCAGCCCGCTTTAGGGATGGGGATAATGGCTACGAAAACCGCAAACCCACTCCAAGCCCGTTTAAAAAGTGCTGTAACTCACCTACTTTTTGGTGTCGGAATATATTTATCAGCTCAATTCATTCAATTTATTTAGGAGTATGTAATGGACGCAAAGCATTGGCATCAACGTTGGGAAAATAACGAAATTGGTTTTCATGAAGGAGACGTTAACCGTTATCTAGATCAGTATTTTACTAACTTGAATTTACAGCAAGGCGATACTGTTTTTGTACCACTGTGCGGAAAAACTCACGACATTCATTATTTGCTAGCGCAAGGTATGCGTGTTGTTGGGGCAGAACTTAGTGAGATTGCCATTAAGCAGTTATTTGATGAGTTAAAGCTAGAACCCGAAGTTAGCCAACACGGTGAACTATTACGTTACCAAGGCGCAAATCTAACCGTTTGGGTGGGTGATATTTTTGCACTTACCGCGAATGAACTTGGCACTATCAACGCGGTTTATGACCGTGCCGCCTTAGTTGCGTTACCAAAGCCAGTGCGCATTCGCTATACCCAGCATTTACTTGAATTAACCAATAGAGCAACGCAGTTAGTGGTGGTATTTGAATATCAGCAAAGTGAGTTTTCGGGTCCACCGTTTAGTGTAGTCGCCGATGAGCTACATCAGCATTACGATGCTTTTTATCAACTAACATTACTGTGTAAAGAACCTCTCGAAGGTGGCTTAAAAGGGCAAGTCCCTGCCATGAACGTAGCTTGGCTTCTAAGTTAGTACTTACAAACTAGAGGTGTGTAAATTCACACCCTAGCTGTGCGTTTTTGTGGCTAGTTATTGTACCTCTGTGCGTGCACTATAGAGATTAGCGTATTTTAGGAGTACATTTATGCAAAAGCCACGCGTTTTCTTTGTTTCACATGGCGGCGGTCCTATGCCTTTACTGGGCGATCCAAGTCATGCCGATATGGTCACTTGTTTACAGTCTATTGCCGCAAAAATTAAAAAGCCATCTGCTATTTTGATGGTGAGTGCACACTGGGAAGCGAACCCAATTAGTATCACTTCGAGCGCTGCTCCTGGGCTAATTTATGATTACTATGGTTTTCCTGAGCCTGCTTACAGTATTGAGTACCCAAGCCCAGGTGAACCTGCCCTTGCCGAAAAAGTACATCAGGCATTGGCAAAAGCTAATATCGATAGCGCATTAAACCCATCTCGTGGCTTTGATCACGGTATGTATGTGCCTTTGAAGATTATGTATCCAAAAGCAGATATACCTTGTGTGCAATTGTCGTTACATCCAAGCCTTGAGCCAAGCTTACACCTAGCGATAGGTGAGGCTTTACAACACCTTGATTACGATAATTTATTGATCATTGGCTCTGGCTTTACTTTTCATAATATGCGCGCATTTTTCACGCCAGAAACCGCTGAAATTAAAGCGCAAAATATGGCTTTTGAGCAATGGCTAGTTGATGTATGTGGCAATACTGAGCTGAGTGAACAGCAGCGACAAGCTAAACTATTAGAATGGCAAATGGCCCCTGCGGCGCGTTTTAGCCATCCTCGAGAGGAGCACTTATTGCCGTTACATGTTTGCTATGGTGCGGCGATGCGCCCTTGTAGTGATATCTACGAACTACGTATTGCCAACAAGCAAGCCAGTATGTTCTTGTGGGACGATTAAGTTTAAGTTCAACCCCCCAGATAACACGATAAAGGCTCAGATTTTATTCATCTAATTTGGTACGCTAGGTAAGTTAAAACCTAGGAACAACAAAATGAACTTAATAAAAACATCAACCCTTGCGTTTGCTGTGGTTGCGGGTTTAGGTTTGCAGGCATGCTCAACTACAGAGCAAGCTAGCACCCCATCAGCAACAGTGAACGCAACGGCTAACCCGCTCTCGCTTGAACAAATTTATAAAGAAAAAGACTTTAAAGCTGAGCGTAGCACCTATTTTACGTGGCTCGATGATGGTACTGGCTACACAGTACTTGAAGAGCGCGAAAGCGATAAAAATACTCAAGACGACAAAGCTAAAGACGATGAGCACGGCGTAAAAGGCAATGATATTGTGTTTTATAACGCCGATGGGACGGGTCGTAAGGTACTTGTTAGTTACGAAAAATTAATTCCCAAAGGTGATAAAGAGCCACTCACCGTTGAAAGCTATCAATGGTCTAAAGATGGTAAATGGCTGATGGTTTTTACCAATGGCGAGCAAGTGTGGCGCTCACGTAGCCGTGGTGATTTTTGGCTTTTAAACCTCGAAACTGATTCGCTATATCAGTTAGGTGGCGAAAACATCGAAGCGAAAAAGCTGATGTTTGCTAAGTTCTCACCTGATAGCTCAAAAGTAGCTTACGTGCGTGATAACAATATCTACATGGAAA
The DNA here is from genome assembly GCF_022398475.1 of Pseudoalteromonas shioyasakiensis. Lineage (GTDB taxonomy): Bacteria > Pseudomonadota > Gammaproteobacteria > Enterobacterales > Alteromonadaceae > Pseudoalteromonas. Next base: position 13,792 of record NZ_JAKEVM010000077.1, read on the forward strand.
AAGTGGGTAGCAAGGCTGTGACTGCCTTAACCACTGATGGTAACGACACCATTGTTAATGGTAATTTTGACTGGGTATACGAAGAAGAATTTACTATTCGTGATGGTTTCCGCTGGAGTCCAGACAACAAATCAATTGCCTATTGGCAGCTTGATACCAGTGGCGTGAAATACTTCACCATGATCAATAACACCGATGATCTCTACCCTACCCTTAAAGAATTCCCGTATCCAAAAGCCGGCGAGATGAACTCAGCGGTTAAAGTGGGAGTGGTTAGTCTTAATGACAAGAAAACCCGTTGGGCTGAACTAGGTGGTGATAATCGCGATCGTTATATTCCACGTATTAGCTGGGCAGGCACAGGTGAATCTTTGATGATCCAAGATCTTAACCGTCCGCAAAGCCACAACAAGGTTTGGTTATTCGACTGGCAAAAACAGCAGCTGACTAAAATTCTTGAAGATAAAGACGATGCCTTTATTGAGTGGTTTTATAAAGCAAATTGGTCAAAAGACGGTAAGTTCTTTATTTGGCACAGTGAGCGTGATGGGTGGCGCCATTTATACCGTGTATCTCGAGATGGCAAAACGGTTGTTGATTTAACACCGGGCGAGTACGACATCATTGATATGCTAGCGCTCAACGAAGATAAAAACGTTATGTACTTTACTGCATCACCGGATGATCCAGGCCAGCGTTATTTATTCCGTACCTCGCTTGATGGCAGCTCTAAGCCAATGCGTGTAACGCCAGCGTCATTCGATGGTTCAAACAGCTATTACATGTCTAAAGATACCTCTTGGGCAATGCATACTTTCTCTAAATTTGGCACTCCACCAATGAAAGAGATCATCAAAGTAAGCGATCACAGTAATGTAAAAACCTTAGTTGAGAACAAAGCATTAAAAGAGAAATTAGCGACTGAGCAATTACCGACTCACGAGTTCTTTACGGTTAATGCGCGCGATGGTGTTGAGCTTGATGGCTACATCATGTTCCCAGCGAATATAGACAAAGGTAAAAAATACCCAATCGTTTTCTATGTTTACGGTGAGCCGTGGGGCTCAACAGTACAAGATCGCTGGGAAGGTAACAGTTACTTATACAAGTCGTATCTAACTCAGCAAGGCTTTATTGTTGCTTCAGTAGATAACCGCGGCACGCGCGCACCAAAAGGCAGAGATTGGCGTAAGTCTATCTACAAAAAAATAGGCTCTATTACCGTACGTGACCAAGTTGACGCCCTTGATGCAATGGCAAAACGTTGGGATGTCATTGATACCGACCGTGTTGGTGTATGGGGTCACTCAGGTGGCGGTAGTTCAACGCTTAATTTGTTATTCCGCCATGGTGATAAATATAAAGTTGGGATTGCCTCTGCCCCTGTGCCAGATATTCGCTTGTACGATACTATCTACCAAGAGCGCTATGCAGGTAACCCAAATACCGATCCTGAAAGTTACGACAACACGTCTCCGATCACCTTTGCAAAAGACCTGCAAGGTAAGTTGCTACTGATCCACGGTACCGGAGATGATAACGTACACTACCAAGGTTCAGAGCGTTTAATTAACGAATTAGTTAAGCACAATAAACAGTTCGAGTTTTTCTCTTACCCGAACCGTTCTCACAGCCTACGAGAAGGTAAAGGCACTACCCTGCACTATCACACTATGATGGCTAACTTCTTCGAAAAGCATTTACTTAACAAGTAAATATGCTTTATTAAAAAATACCGCAGCTTAGACATTAAGCTGCGGTTTTTTTATGCAAACTGTAAACCCCCGTTACAGATAAAAAGAGATACGTTTTGGGCTATTCACATTGAGCAACACAAAATAACTCGCACCAATTTAAAAGTATGAAACTAGACCTTAGGCCTCATTAGATGGGCTTATTTCGTGAATAAAACCCCATAATCTGCTTGTTGATCTACACATTTTCTACACTTTTCAACCTTGGCTCTATGGTAATTTTTTAATCAATAATTCATGTAGGGAATTTGGTTATGAAATTAGGAAAAAGCTTTTTGCAATCATTGGTAGTGCTTGCGTTATTAGCAAGCTTAGCTGCCTGTGGTGACAGTGACTCATCATCGTCATCAGATACAGATACATCGACAAGCGATAGTAGCAGTGATAGCAGTGGTTCTGATAACAGCGGAAGTGACGATAGTGGCGATGATAGCAGCGGTAGTGATAGCAGTTCAGGCTCACTTAGTGTCAGTGATTTCAGCGATATCAGTTTAGGCGACTGTGAGCTTGATACCAGCCTTGAATCACTGGTATGTGCTGCAAATGCATTAATCGACACATTAGATGAAGATGAACTTGCTGATTTACAGCTTGATTACTCAGACTCTGAAGCAAGAACTGTGTGGTCAAACTTACCGACGGGCAATGTAAGTCGTAATGGTATTGAGCTTGGCGCATTAGACGATGAATCACTTGAAGCGGCGATGATGGTTGCAAGAGCGGCACTGAGTGATGATGGCTACCAAGATTTCTTAGGTACTATTGCTGCGGATGATTACTTAAATGAGCTAGGTGGCGGTTCTGCTTACTCATCTGGTAAATATTATCTAGCGTTTTTTGGCGACCCAGATGTGAGCGGTGACTGGATGTTGCAGTTAGGTGGTCACCACTTAGCTTATAACATTACTTATTTAAATGGTGACGGTTACCCTGTGCCAAACCATATTGGTACTGAACCTAAAGTCAGCTTTGAAATAGACTCAGCAAGCTATGCTCCACTTGCTGATGAAGGTGACGCCCTCGTTGCTATGTTTGATTCGTTAAGTGAATCAGAACTTGAAGAAGCCTACTTAAGCGGTGAAAGCTATTCTGATGTATTAGTAGGTCCAGATAATGGAAGTGGTACGTTACCAACTGATTACCCTACAGGTGATAATCGCAAAGGGTTGCTTGTTTCAAATTTAACGCAGGATCAACAAGCATTGGTTACAGCGGCAATTGAGCAGTGGATCAACGACTACCCTGAAGAAGTGGTTGAAAACTTAACGCTTAGCTATGTAACGAGTTCTGCTTATGCAGATACCTATATTGCTTGGGCTGGCACTGAATCGGCAGGTGTTGATGTGGATGTTGCCGGGACTTATATGCGTATTGATGGCCCTAACCTTTGGATTGAGGTGGCGTGTCAAAATGGGGTGATTATCAGTGATGAAACTCATTACCATACAATGTTCAGGGATAAGAGCTGGGATTATGGTAATAATTTATAAGCCATGAAAACAGTAATTAATCTCCTATTTGGGCTGACCTTTTTGGTCAGCCTCTTTTGTACAAAAGCCTTTGCTCATTCTGCTTCAACGAGTGCTGTGTTTATTGATACACATAAACCACAGATTGAACTCGAAATTTATTTACCCCTCGATCAATTACGTTTAGCTGATGAAAGCCTATTTCCTTCACAAAATAATGATCTAAAGCAGGTTAATTTCTCGGCTTTACAAGACTACCTGCAAACACATGTGAGTATCACAGCACAAAATTCTCAGCCGTTAACAGCGCAAAAGGTTGATGATTTTGCTATTCATGAATTTGATAACGTACTGTTTATGGTGATGAAGATGCACTTTATCAAACCAGATAATTTTGATAACAGCGGTTTTTCTTTGCATTACAATGCCATTTTACACCGAGTTGTTACTCACAAAATTTATGTTTCGTATCGCAACGATATGCATGAAGTACTTAAAGCAAGCCAAGACATAGCAACCATAGGCCTGATCCGCTATCAGCGCGAAACCTTATTTATAGAGCCTGAAAAAATCACTGCATGGTCTCAGTTTAAGCTGATGTTTTTAAATGGTATGAGCCATATTGCAGCCGGTATAGATCACTTGCTGTTTTTACTGTGCTTAATTTTGCCAGCCCCTCTTGTTAGTGCCAATAAGCGCTGGCAATCAGTGGCACCTGTGCGCCAATGTGTTATATCTGTAGCTAAAATTGTCACCTTTTTTACACTCGGACACTCATTAACGCTAGCCCTGACGACGCTCGGGTATATTTCATTTCCTGCAAAGCCAATTGAGATTTTGGTAGCGACCTCTATTTTAGTTTCGGCGTTGAATGCAATCAGGCCGATTTTTTCGCAGTCAGCTATGTGGATAGCATTTATTTTTGGGCTTATCCATGGGCAAGCATTCGCAATTGAAATGAGCCATATGGGGTTTGATACGCAGGCCATCATCGTCGCATTGGTTGCATTTAACCTGGGTATTGAAACTGTGCAGTTACTGATCGTTATTTGCGTTGTACCCGTGCTAGTAATGCTTGCCAGAACTTATTTTTATAGTGCTATTCGAATTACATTATCAGTGCTGGCTATGGCGGCTGCGAGTTATTGGATTATCGAGCGAAGCGTGTAATGAAAAGGGCCTTATTTAGCCCTTTTTACTTTCAAAAAAAAGTTATAAATAGGTGTTAAACCAATTAACTAGCTCTGATTCAAGTTGTTCTTTATGGTTCATTAAAAAGTGGTTATCACCTTCATACACCACAAGTTTATGGGGGATATGATACTTATCTAGCGCTTTGGCAAATTGAACAGAGTTTTCGACCGATACTCGTTTATCGTCACTGCCATGAATAATTAGAATGGGCACTTTAGGCGATAGCTTATCAACCCAGTTCATCACAGAGCGTGCTTCAAGCTCTGCTTGTTTGTTCTCTTTATAATTGGGGATACGACGCACATACACGTGTTTTTCCATGTTAGGTCTAAACGTAAGCTCTTTGACTAAATCGGTCGCCCCCGCAATGGTTGCAATGGCTTTAACCTTGTTTGTGTGTTGCATGGCAAGGTGGGTTTGCATGCCGCCTCTACTTACTCCTAACATACCAATACGGTTTTCATCTGCACTTGCTATGTGCGGAATAAAATCAATAAGCGCAAGTACGTCGTTAACATCTCTGCCACCAAACTCATCTAAATCATCATTTTTAGTTGATGTACCGCGGTATTGGCTGCCGATAACCACAAAACCTTGCTCTGCTAAAGGAAATAAATTGCGCATCATTGCAGCAAAATAAACACTGCCAAAATTACCGTTACCGCCGCGGTTATAAATTAATACAGGGAGCTTATTCTTGATGACTTTAGGTTTGATGATATAACCAAGCACCTCAACATTATCGACCTGATATTTAAAATTATGGCAGGTTAAATTAGCTTTAAAGTTATCGAACATATCTTGTGGAAAGGTTTCTTCAAAGGCTTTAATACGCTTTAAGTATGCCTCTTCGTTTTTAGCTTTGCGTTTATTCTTTTGCGCAATAAATTGGTGCCACGAATCATAGTCAGCAAAGATACCTGTAAAGCAGTCTGTTTCTTTTGTTACGTGTTCATCATCGATAATTTTCGCTGCGCTGGTAGAAAAAACAGCGAGAAATAGGCTGGCAAAGAGTAGTAATTTATACACAACAACATCCTTATTGGTGACTAAAAGTTACTAAACCACAGTAACTTAAATGATGGTTATTTGTATATAACTACTTTTTTACGTATCAAAACTTTTATATTATGAAAGTTAACTTATTGAATTGGAAGTCATAATGAGCAATAAACCGCCGCATATATTAGAGTTTCTGCCTAAGCGTTACACCTTGTGGGGGTTATTATGCTTATCCTTGGTATTCGCTATATTTGTAATTATATGGTCTCGAGCTCCTGAATACCGGCCTTTGGTACAAGATATGCGCTTAGTCAATGCCGTCAAGATAGTTGATGTACTGGACGTTGAAGAGATTCCTTACAAGGCTGATATTAAAAATCATATTTTGTACGTTGATGTTCTTCATTCAGACCAAGCAAGGCTAGCACTTGCTAAAGTAGGTTTCGTCTTTGATTATCCAAATAAAGATACATTTAGTTCAATACCGCAAGCATGTGCCTTACTTGAATCACAAGAAGCAAAGGAAAATAGGCCTATTCATCAAACTGAATGGTTTCTCCGATTAGTTCGCATAATAACGGCCGCGATAGTACTCATTACTTTAATCTTGGTCGTTGTACGACCCATTTTAAAGAATCTTATTCTTGAAGATAACAACAAAGATTAATATACCTTTTAGCAAAGAAAAAGCCGCAATAAGCGGCTTTATCTGTAATGGGGCTTTACACTAAAAATAGGGTTTGGCGTTATTCAACTGAAATGAATACTTCAACTTCTTCACTGCTTTTATAAAACTCATAGTCAGTTTTATATGCTCGAATATGCGGGCACTGTTCATTACTAAAGTACTGCCAAACTTGGCCCCAAACATCGATAACGGTTTGTGGCATTGCACCTTTGCCGCTAAAGCGAAGATAGTTACCTGTAGCGAGTGTAGTTTGTTCTACCTCTGATGACGTGACTTGCATGTCAGTACATGCAAATACATCAAACTCTCCTGTGACATCAGATTCATAATGAGTATACACGCCATAAACTTGGCTAGATGGCGTTAAATTTGGCGCTATGTCTGTGTAAAATTGCTGCCATAAGCCAGCGATTTTGGCACCTTCCCCACTCATTTCTTTCATATTGCTGGTGCGAACTTTGAGGCCAAATAAAGTTGTTGGGTTGCCGATATTGATCTTCGTTACTTGCTGATCCATTGCATTTTTCCTTGCTTATTTTGTTCCCAGTAAAATACCAGAGCATGCGTACTTTAACCTAGCCTTTTTAATTA
>NZ_JAKEVM010000078.1 GCF_022398475.1 Pseudoalteromonas shioyasakiensis
ATATTTAGCTGCGCTTAGAAATACCTTTAATTAAAAAGAAAAAAGTCGGCGAGCGTGCCGACTTTTTTTAGCTATTTTATAACGACTATTCGCGTGTCTGTCCTAAGTATCGTTTGGCTTTACTCGCTTTCACTTTATCTAGGTCGACAAGCACTAAACCATCGATGCAGTTATTAAACTCAGGGTCGATGCTAAAACTTAAAAATTGTACGCCACCAGGTTCGCAAAGCTCGGTGTATTGTTTAAATAGGGTTGGGACTTGCGCGCCGATATTGGCAAGTACATGCTTAAGTTCAACAAAGTCTTCTTTAATATCATCCCCAGCAAATAGCTGAGCACATTGTTCTTTTTGTGATTCGGTATGGCGATATTCATTATTGGGGATAGCTAACACTTGTTTAGCACCATAATAATGCTGGTAATAATGAACGAGTAGTGATTTAGCTTGCTCGGGGAGTGCGTTAGATACGCTAACTGCGCCAAACAAATAGCGGTATTGCGGGTAGCGGTTCACAAATGCGCCAATGCCGAACCATAAATAATCTAAGCTCTTTCTGCCCCAGTACTTGGGTTGCACAAAGCTGCGACCAAGCTCAATGCCCTTTTCAAAATAAGGCGCAATATCATCGCTGTAGCTAAATAGGCTATCGGTATATAAACCTTTACGGCCATGTTTTTCTATAATGTCTTGTGCGCAGGCAAGTCGGTATGCGCCGACTAGTTCAAGTTGCTTAGCATCCCACAGCACAAGGTGTTGATAATCCATGTCGTATTTATCTATATCTCGGCGTTTGCCACTGCCTTCACCGACTGCCCGAAACGCAATTTCACGCAGTCGCCCCAGTTCACGGAAAATCGGCGAGCTACCACAGTATTGATATAAGTAAATTTTCATACCATCAGAGGTTTCACCTAATAACTCACATTCTTCAATGGCTTTTTTTAGGTCTTTCGTTGCTTCTGGACTGGCAATAGGGGTTTGCGTTTTTAACGGCAGAGGTTTTTTTGTGATAAGTCGATACAACTGCTTTCTTATCAGCTGAGCTATTTCTTTGTCTTTTAAATTCTCGATTAAATATGACTCAGGCGGGATGGACGCGCCAATTTCAAACTCTAATGATTTTTGTCGTTGTTTAAACATCTCTTTGACTAATAACAAACTGGCTAAGGGTTTGTAGATCATTGAGGTGCCGTAGAATAACGGGCTGTTTTTCGCTTTGATGTAAATAGGCAAAATAGGTGCGTTGGCCTTTTTCGCCATACGTAAAAAGCCAGTATTCCATTTACAGTCTTTAATGCCCGTTGGACTTAAGCGTGACACCTCTCCTGCAGGAAAGATTAATAACGCACCGTCTGATTTTAAATGCTGTTGGATATTAGCAAGCTCTTTCTTTTTGCTTGTACCAGAGAGGTTGTCAACGGGAAGAAGTAATGAATGCATCGGAGTGATTGACATCAGCATGCGGTTTGCAACGACTTTTAAGTCAGGGCGAACACTTGATAAGACTTTTATTAGCGCTAATGCATCAAGAGAACCGATAGGGTGGTTAGCGACAATAACGACATTACCTTCACTAGGAATATGTTCCATCTGCTTTGGCTTGTAGCGCGTGTCAAAGTCTAGCTCATCAAGTACTTGCTCTACAAACTCAAGTCCTTGTAAGTGTGGGTATGCATCACCAAAGGCAACAAACTCTTGCTCGTGTAATAAATAACCCAAACCTTTCTTTACTAAGCCTTTTACTTTTGGTGAATTTTCTAACTGTGGTAAATTTGCTTCTATTACTTTATCAACACTGATCATACAAACCTCAAACATAAACGCATTCAGCGATGAGGTTAGGGTAAGAGTTCGCTGTGACAGTTAGGTTGCAGTTGTGTGACTTTTTAAAGAGCGCTTCGAGTACGAGGCAAAATGGAGAAGACAATGATTTTACTTGTAGCTGTAACAGGCCGAGATTGCAGCCAATTAATTGCCCGATTACAAGCGTTATTACCAGAGGTTGACGTGCAGCTTTGGTCTGAATGCACTGATTACCAAGCCGTTGAGTTTGTACTGGCTTGGAATGCCCCTGCTGACTTATGGCCTAAGCTGGTAAATTTAAAAGCGGTTTCTTCATTTGGGGCTGGCGTTGATAGCATCGACTTAACGAAGATAGCGGCGCACGTCCCCGTTGTTAGAATTGTTGATGATAATCTTGCAAATGATATGGCAGAGTACGTGCTGACCCATGTGTTGGCACACAAGCTGAGACTCAAAGAATATTATTTAAAACAATCAGGCTGTACTTGGAAGCCAAAGCGAGCGTATTCACATCAACATGTGGGTATTTTGGGTTATGGTGAACTAGGTAAAGTCTGTGCTAAGCGGTTACTCGCAAATGGCTTTAGAGTGAGTGCTTGGTCTAATAGTGAAAAACACGATGCTGAAGTAAGTACCTATTACACACAGCAGGGATTAGATGACATGCTTGGTCAAATTGATTATCTCGTGTGCTTGTTGCCACTTAACCAACACACTCAGGGTATCATTAACAAATCACTGCTAAGTAAATTGCAAAATCATGCGGTGCTTATTAATGTTGCCAGAGGCAAGCATGTTGTCGATGAAGATTTGCTTGAAGCACTTGATAGTGAGCAATTACGCGGCGCTACCCTTGATGTGTTTAGCGAAGAGCCTTTACCTAAGTCGCATGCTTACTGGTCTCATGAAAAGGTGACCTTAACACCTCACTGTGCTGCATTGTCAGATTTAGAGACTGTGACTTTGCAAATTGCGGGTAATGTCAAAAGGTTAATTGAAGGTAAAAATCTAATAAATCAGGTTGATAGAACAAAAGGTTATTGACACATTACAAATTAGTTTAATGTACAGCTTGTTAACATCTGTAACTTTGCTATTCTGTTGTTGCTCAATAAAAAAACAACAATAAAAAAGAGGCGTTATGAAATCTAATCAAGGTGGAGCTAAATTTAGTCTAGTCGTAGTGTCAGTAATCGTTCTTGGTGTTTCAGCATGGTTTAATCAAGCGAATGCGTCGGAGCAGCCAGCTCAGGCTATTGAAGTAAGCCAATCATAACCAACCAATCACAGTTAATATGTGCAGCATGTTTTTATGCTGCACTTCAATCACTTATTCTATTAACTTCTTTTTGAATGGATTTCTCTGTTCTCGTGTTTCTTCTCGTCTGATTTTTTAATCATCACATACGTCGCACCGCTACCACCATGATGCTTAAGGGCGCTATGAAAGGCTAAAACCGCTGGAATTTCTTGCAGCCACTTATTGGTATAGCTCTTTAAAATACCCGGCTGTGATTTATTTTTGATACCAATACCATGGCGAATTAGTACGACACGAATATTTCGTTTATGGCAGTCATCAATAAAATTAAAAAGCGTACTGCGCGCTCGTTGAAGAGGCTGGCCATGCAAATCAAGCGTGGCATCGAGTTGATATTTAGCTAAGCGCAGATTTTTATATACTTGGCCTTGTACGCCATCTTTTTTAAATGCCAATATGGCATGAGGATCTAATAGCTCAACGAATTCAGTACGTAAATAGTTTTCATCAATTGCTAAATCACACTCAGCTGCTTTACGTTTTTCTTGTTGCGCTAAAGAAGGGCCCTGTTTCGTAGAATCAAATTGAACAGTGTCATGCTTAAGAGGTTTTACGTCTTCCATTGATGAGAGAAATAAGTCGAAGTCGTTTAATGACATAAGGTACCTCCAAATTATTTATATACGCCGTTTATGGTATCTCAGTTCAATCATTTTGTAAGTAAAAAAAAGCCCAAGCAGAGGACTGCTTGGGCATAAAAGCTGATAGATGGGATAGCCTATTCTATCAATTTATCTTAGGAGAAGATTAACCTTGATTGATATTCAATTGGCCAAATGTGTAGACCTTGAATAAATAAAATGTGTTGATCAACACCAAGCTCATATTTGAGATAACGCTTGATGACATCAGATCTAAACTAAACGATAAAAATAATAAACTACACGCGCTAATCGCTGCAAAACGCAGTAATGTAAGCTGGTTAATAAAAAATGCACCTAGTCCTAGTGCAAGTAACGTTAAGTTTAAAAGCCAATCTAGCTCGTTTAGCATGGTCGTATCTGATCGTGTCTGTGTTGAAAAAGGAGCGCCATTATGGTGATCTTTTACACAGCTTTCAACCAAGTAATTTTAAATTTTCGGATTAGATTTTTTAATCCATTATTAGCTTTTTCATGGCAGCAAAAAAACCACTTTGCTCTGTCACGCGATACTTCTGGCAGGTATCTGGTTTGCGCTTATCCTGGCACAGGTAAATAATGTTGCGGCTTAGGTCTGCACGGGGGCTGAGGGTTGAATCAAATAAGTTTGCACCATAACCAAAAACCCCTGGCCAAAATACACTTTGCGAGACCATACCTAGCTTTTCATAAGTGATTAACACAGGTTTGGGCGTAATTAGCAGAATTAATACAACTGCTGCGAGCGCATACCACCGTGTTTTACTTTTTTTAAGTTCGACTTCAGGAACGCTTTGCTGCGCAGCTTGTGCACGCGCTTGTTGCTGGGGGGCTGGTCTTTGGCGCTTTGCTTGTGTTGGTTTTTTTCGTGCAGGTGTTTTACCAAGCAAAGATTGTTTTTTTATTTTATTAGACATAAAGCTTATCTGGCCTTTTAAACATAGGTCTCTATAATGAGATTATAACGAAGTTTTTGATATAATAGTCAAATTCAAATCACTTATAGCTTAAATGCGTTACACTCTACAGTGCAATGAGTGTTTATCTTCATAGTTTAAGAGGAATAGTATGGATACGCAGCTTTCAATTCTTATTGTGGACGACGTAGGCACAGTTCGCAGTTTTTTAAATCAAACATTAATGCACCTAGGTATCGATAATGTGCGTGAGGCTTCTACGGCCGCGCAGTGTTTAAGCGCATGTAAAGAAAAAGAGTTCAATATTATCTTTTTAGATATTGAATTACCCGATGGTGACGGCAAAGAGATTATCTCGCAAATCAACGAAATTTCGCCTGAAGCAAACGTAGTAATGGTTTCAGCCCATTCAACAGTAGAAAACGTTAAAGAAGCGATTGAGAAGGGCGCTAAAGGGTTTGTAGTAAAACCTTTCACACCTAAGAAGATTGCCGCTATGCTGAAAAAGTTTTATCCAGAGCTCGAAATTGTCTAGTTAACAACTTTAATGAGGCATATAGAACACGTGCCTTTTATACCAACCCGCAATAATACTTAATCATTTTGAGGGATTAAACCTGTCGCTAGCAGCGTTAAAAATTTCTCTTTTAGAACAACTAAATAACGAAATTTTTGCCTTTTTATCAACGAGGTTTTATTGCCTCAAAATAGACTACTTAATTAAGAGGATTGGTATTAAATTACAGATAAAAAAAAACCGGCAAAAGCCGGTTTTTTCATATTCATCAAAAACAAATTATAGCGCTTTGATTTTAGCTGCTAAACGACTCTTATGACGAGCTGCTTTGTTCTTGTGGATTAGACCTTTAGTTGCGTAACGGTCTAGGATAGGTGTTGCAACAGCGAATGCCGCTTGTGCAGCTTCTTTGTCGCCCGCTTCAATAGCAGTAACTACTTTTTTGAAGTAAGTACGCATCATTGAACGACGGCTTGCGTTATGTTGACGATTTTTTTCGCTCGTAATAGCGCGTTTTTTTGCAGACTTGATGTTAGCCAAGGTTTGCTCCTAACAATCTTAAAATAAGCTTAATTTAAAGGCCGTGGAATATGCCTGTTTTTATCATGAATGTCAACGAAATTTTGACATCTCAAGAAAAACTGCTCCTTATAACGAACATCAATTTGCCGCTTTAGCAGTTAATATCGCCATTGTAACAAAGGGTCGGGTTCGAGCCTAGTGCTTTAAAGATATTTTAGGCATAATCGCCCATCTTAGAAGTTTTTTGATAATGGGTTTAAGGTGGCAAAAGGATTATTTCGTTCTGGGATGATTGTTAGTGCAATGACGATGATCTCGCGTATTTTAGGGTTAGTACGAGATGCTGTTGTGGCAAATCTGCTAGGTGCCAGTGCTGCTGCGGATGTGTTTTTATTTGCCAATCGAATTCCTAACTTTTTAAGACGTTTGTTTGCCGAAGGTGCCTTTGCTCAAGCTTTTGTGCCGGTTTTATCTGAGATAAAAGAACAACAAGGCGATGATAAAGTGAGGCTGTTTGTAGCTCAAGCAGCCGGTACCCTAGGTACTATTTTATTAATTGTTACTTTGTTTGGGGTTGTTGCCTCTCCTGTGATAGCGGCCTTATTTGGTACTGGCTGGTTTATCGATTGGTGGCAAGGAGGCGAAAATGCAGAAAAGTTCGTACTGGCTAGTGCACTGTTAAAGCTGACTTTCCCTTATTTATTTTTTGTGAGTCTGGTTGCCTTAAGTGGTGCGGTTATGAACGTATATAATCGTTTTGCTGTGGCTGCATTTACGCCTGTGCTGTTAAATGTATCAATTATCACGTGTGCTGTTTTTCTACACGATAAATTTTCGGTGGGGGCATACGCGCTTGCCATCGGCGTGTTTGTAGGGGGCTTAGTACAGTTATTATTCCAGTTGCCATTTTTGTATCGTGCCCGCATGTTGAGCCGCCCTAAATGGGGCTGGCAAGATGAAAACGTTAAGAAAGTCCGAAAACTCATGCTACCAGCCTTGTTTGGCGTGTCTATCAGTCAAATAAACCTGTTACTCGACACTATGATCGCCTCAATGTTGATGACCGGCTCTATCGCGTGGCTCTACTACTCAGACCGTTTAATTGAGTTTCCTCTTGGTTTATTCGGTATCGGTATCGCGACGGTCATATTGCCTGCATTGTCTAAGTTACATAGCACCAATAGCACAAAAGATTTTCAACTAACCCTCGATTGGGGGGTGAGGTTTGTAATTTTCTTAGGCTTGCCGGCCATGTTTGGCTTAATGGTGATAAGCCCGCTCATTATTACGGTTTTATTTGATCATGGTGCGTTTCAAAACGGTGAAATTGATCATGTAAAAGCGGTAAGTTACGGTGTGATGGCCTACTCAGTGGGACTGGTTAGCTTTATGTTAATCAAGGTGTTAGCTCCAGGTTTTTATTCACGTCAAGATACTAAAACTCCAGTAAAAATAGGCATTAAAACACTGGTGTTAAATATGGTGTTTAACATTATGCTAGCTCCATTTATTGGCTATTTGGGGTTAGCGTTAGCAACCGCGATGTCGGCCAGTTGTAATGCCTATTTGTTGTACCATCAACTACGTAAAGAAGGCGTTTATCAGTTTTCTGCGATGAGCCTTGGCTTCACCTTTAAGTGTTTGTTTTCAAGTTTATTAATGGCTGCTGCAGTGTGGTATGTTGGCCAGCAATTTGCGTGGAAAACATGGTACTTTACTGAACAAGTGCTGCTGTTGAGTGGGTTATTAGTGCTGGCGGTTTTTGTTTACTTTGCTGCCTTATTCATTTTAGGTGTGCGACTAAATACGATAAAAAGTGTTGCAACTACTGAATCAAACTAAAAAAAAGATTATAATCGGCGCTTCAAGCCCGATATCAATCTTTTGGGCTCGCTGATAAAGGCAAAAAGGTGGCATGGAGTTAATTAGAGGTATTCACAATATTCGCGCGCAGCATTATGGCTGTGTGTTGACCATTGGTAATTTTGATGGCGTGCACTTAGGTCATGCAGAAGTGATTAAAGGCTTGCTGCAAGACGCAGAAAAGCATCAACTGCCAAGTACCGTGATGTTATTTGAGCCTCAGCCACAAGAGTTTTTTGCTAAAGATAATGCTCCCGCGCGTTTAACTCGACTACGTGATAAGCTCAGTTTGCTTGCTAAATTAGGCGTGGAGAGAGTGATTTGCATTAGCTTTAATCAGCAATTTGCCAACATGGAAGCAGAACAGTTTGTCAGCCAAGTACTGGTTGAAAAACTAGGCGTTAAGGCATTAACTGTTGGTGATGACTTTTGTTTTGGCAAACGTCGTCGTGGTGATTTTGCATTACTAAAAACCATGGGCACTGAGCTGAACATGGATGTGAAAAGTACTGCAAGTTTTCGCAGACTCAATGATAGAGTTAGTAGTACCCTTATTCGCCATGCGCTTGCTGCAGGGCAATTAGAAGATGCAAAAACCATGTTAGGTCATGGTTATGCGATTTCTGGACGTGTTATTCATGGCTGGGCGAAAGGTCGTGAATTAGGGTTCAGAACTGCCAACATAGCACTAAAACGCCAAGTATGCCCTGTAAATGGGGTATTTGCGGTACGAGCTAAAGTTGGTGATAAAGAATTATATGGGGTTGCAAATATTGGCAACAAACCCACATTTAATGGAACACGCGCATTGTTAGAAGTCCATCTTTTCGACTTTGCGCAAGACATTTACGGACAATTTATGCACGTGGAGCTAATTAAAAAGCTTCGCGATGAGAAAAAATTCGAGACATTAACACAACTGACGGCGCAGATTGCAGATGATGTAACCGCCGCTAAGCAGTGTTTTGGTTTAAATTAGGTAGCCGATACGGAAAGTAGGATTAATGAGCGACTACAAACATACTTTGAATTTACCGGAAACAGCGTTTCCAATGCGCGGCAATTTGGCACAACGTGAACCAAAGATGCTTAAGACATGGTATGAAGACGATCTTTACGGTCAAATTCGCAGCGCTAAAAAAGGTAAAAAAACCTTCATTTTGCATGACGGTCCTCCGTATGCAAACGGTGATATCCATTTAGGCCACTCGGTAAACAAAATTCTTAAAGATATTATTGTTAAGTCAAAAACTTTGTCTGACTTCGACGCACCTTACGTGCCGGGTTGGGACTGTCACGGTTTACCAATTGAATTAATGGTTGAAAAGAAAGTAGGCAAGCCAGGCGTGAAAGTGTCTGCTGCTGAGTTCCGTGAAAAATGTCGCGCATACGCAAAAAAACAAGTCGAAGGTCAAAAAACAGACTTTAAACGTCTTGGTGTATTTGGTGACTGGGACAAGCCTTACTTAACAATGAACTTTGACTTTGAAGCGAATGCAATTCGTGTACTTGGTCGCATCATTAAAAATGGTCACTTACACAAAGGTGCTAAGCCTGTTCACTGGTGTACAGATTGTGGTTCAGCACTTGCTGAAGCGGAAGTTGAATACCAAGATAAACAGTCTCCAGCAATCGATGTGCGTTTTCAGTTTGCTGATCAAGATGCTGTAATCAATGCGTTTGAACTTGCTGAAGGCCATGAAGGTACAGGTGCAGTTAGTACAGTGATCTGGACGACAACACCTTGGACATTACCAGCTAACCGTGCAGTAGCGGTTCACGAAAAGCTTGAATATGCTCTTGTTCAAATTGATGATGAAGGTGCACAGCAACGTCTAATTTTAGGTTCTGAGCTAGTTAAAGATGCTATGGACCGTTATGGCTTCAAACATTACCACGTACTCGGTTATGTAAAAGGTGCTGCACTTGAGAACTTACAAGTTGCTCACCCATTCTATGACTTCACAGTGCCTGTGATTGTTGCTGATCACGTAACGACTGATTCTGGTACTGGTGTTGTTCATACTGCACCTGGTCATGGTCAAGAGGATTTCGCGGCAGGTCTTGCTTATGGTTTAGAAGTAGCTAATCCGGTTGGGGCTAACGGTGTTTACTTACCTGACACACCAATGTTTGCAGGTCAGCACGTATTTAAAGCGAATGCGAGCGTTATTGACGTATTAACTGAAAACAATGCGTTATTGCATCATCATGCACTTACGCACAGCTACCCACATTGCTGGCGTCATAAAACTCCTATTATCTTCCGTGCTACGCCACAGTGGTTCGTAAGTATGGACCAAGCTAACCTTCGTCAAGATTCATTAAGCGAAATCAAAAAGACTGAGTGGTTACCTGAGTGGGGCGAGAGCCGCATTGCAAACATGGTTGAAGGCCGTCCTGATTGGTGTATTTCACGTCAACGTACATGGGGTGTGCCAATTGCATTATTCGTTGATAAAGACACTGGTGTGCTTCATCCGAATACTGAAGAGCTAATTGAAGAAGCTGCGAAATTGGTTGAAAAATCAGGTATTCAAGCTTGGTATGACTTAGATCCAGCAACCTTACTTGGCGATGACGCTGAGCAATACATGAAAGTACAAGATACGCTAGATGTATGGTTTGACTCAGGTGTGACTCACGCATGTGTGGTTGATGCACGTGAAGATTTAACCGGTCCTGCTGATCTTTACTTAGAAGGTTCTGATCAACACCGTGGTTGGTTTATGTCGTCAATGATGACATCGGTTGCTATTAATGGTCATGCGCCATATAAGCAAGTGCTAACACATGGTTTCACGGTTGATGAAAATGGCCGCAAGATGTCTAAATCATTAGGCAACGTAATTTCGCCACAAAACGTGATGAACAAACTAGGTGCTGACATCTTACGTTTATGGGTTGCATCAACTGATTTTACAGCTGAAATGACTGTATCTGATGAAATCTTTAAGCGTTCAGCAGACCGTTATCGTCGTATTCGTAACACGAGCCGTTACTTACTTGCGAACTTAAATGGTTTTGATCCAAAAACTGATCAAGTTGCTATTGAAGACATGGTTGAGCTTGACCGTTGGATTGTGGGCCGTGCAGCTGAACTTCAAGATGAAATCTTAGCGGCTTACGACAAGTATCAAATGCTACTTGTAACGCAAAAGCTAATGAACTTCTGTACTGGTGAGCTTGGTTCGTTCTACCTAGACGTAATCAAAGATCGTCAATACACAGCGAAAAGCGACAGCCATGCGCGTCGTTCATGTCAAACTGCGCTTTACCATATTGCTGAAGCAATGACGCGTTGGATGGCACCGATCTTAAGCTTCACCGCGCAAGAAATCTGGGAAGCATTACCAGGTGAGCGTGACAAATTTGTATTCACTTCAGTGTGGTACGATGGCTTGCAAGCCTCTTCACAAGGTAAATTCAGCAACGAGGATTGGTTAACAATCCTTAACGTGCGTGATGAAGTAAACCGTGTACTAGAAGCAGCTCGTAAAGAAGAAGTTATTGGTGCAACTCTACAAGCAAACGTAAACATTTATGCAGGTGAAGAGCTAAGCGCGAAATTAGCTGCATTAGGTGATGAACTACGCTTTGTACTATTAACGTCAGGCGTAACCGTTGAAACTGTGACAGCACAGCCAGAAGATACGCAAGCTACAGAAATTGATGGCTTATACATTAAAGTTGCTGCAACAACCGCTGAAAAATGTGAGCGTTGTTGGCATTACTGTGATGATGTAGGTGCTGATCCTGCTCACCCTGAGATCTGTGGCCGTTGTGTAAGCAATGTTGATGGCGATGGTGAACAGCGTCAGTTCGCATAGGAGTTGTTTGTGAGCAAACTAGCCGGAAAAAGTGGCTTGGTTTGGTTATGGCTTAGTCTACTACTTTTGGTAGTAGACTATGCGACAAAATCACTTGTCGTTAGTACCATGGCCTACGAAGAGTCGATTGATATTCTGCCGTTTTTTAATTTCACTTATGTACATAATTATGGTGCAGCCTTCAGCTTTTTAAGTGATTCAGGTGGCTGGCAGCGTTGGTTCTTTAGTTTGATTGCAGTGTCGATCAGTGTGCTTTTAGTGTGGTGGCTGAAACGCTTACCAGCGTCTAATAAAGTATTATGTTCTGCTTATGCGTTAGTATTAGCCGGTGCGATTGGCAACTTATACGACCGCATAGCTTATGGCTATGTCATTGACTTCCTGCATGTATATTACGAAAACTGGCACTTTCCTGTTTTTAATATTGCCGATTGTGCAATTTGTATCGGTGCCGCATTACTTTTATTTGATGCCTTCACAGGCGAAAGTCCTAAGGAGCAACAAGCATGAGCCAAGCTGTAATTGGTGAAAACTCTGAAGTGATCTTTCATTTCTCAATTAAGTTAGAAGATGGCTCAGCAGCCGATTCAACTAAGGTACATAATAAACCTGCAAAATTGCGAATGGGTGATGGTAGCCTGACAGAAAACTTTGAAAAGTGTTTACTCGGTTTAGCGGCTGGTGACAGTAAGTCATTTGCATTAGAGCCAGAAGATGCATTTGGTCAGCCAAACCCAGATAACATTTATTATGTTGACCGCAGTAAGTTTGGTGCAGACACTCCAGCTGAAGTAGGTAATATTATTGCCTTTACTCAGCCTGATGGCACTGAGCTTCCGGGTCTTGTTCGTGAAGTCCAAGGTGACTCAGTCACGATTGACTTCAATCACCCTCTTGCAGGGCAGCGATTAACCTTTGAAGTTGATATTTTAGAGGTAACAGGCTAATGGACATTTTATTAGCAAATCCACGTGGCTTTTGCGCAGGTGTAGACCGTGCAATTAGCATTGTGGAGCGTGCACTGGATATCTTTGAAAAGCCAATTTATGTGCGCCATGAAGTCGTTCACAACCGATATGTTGTTGATGGCTTAAAAAATCGCGGTGCTGTGTTTGTTGAAGAGCTAGATCAGGTTCCTGACGACAGCATTGTTATCTTCAGTGCGCATGGTGTATCGCAGGCAGTTCGTAGTGAAGCAAAACGCCGCGACCTTAAAGTGTTCGATGCCACTTGCCCACTGGTAACAAAAGTACATATGGAAGTAACACGCGCAAGTCGTAAAGGCACTGAGTGCGTGTTAATTGGTCACCATGGTCATCCTGAAGTAGAAGGCACAATGGGGCAGTACGACAACGAAGCGGGTGGTATTTACTTAGTAGAAACCCCTGAAGATGTTGCTGGCCTAACGGTTAAAAACCCTGAAAACCTGTTTTACTGTAGCCAAACGACGTTATCTGTAGATGATACGGCAGATGTGATAGATGCACTTCGTACTAAGTTTCCGGCAATTGATGGCCCGCGTAAAGATGACATTTGTTATGCTACGCAAAACCGTCAAGATGCAGTCCGTGACTTGGCAGATAAAGTGGATGTGCTGCTTGTAGTAGGGGCTAAAAATAGCTCTAACTCAAATCGTTTACGTGAACTTGCTGACAAAATGGGCACCACTGCTTATTTAATTGATGATGCGAGTAATGTTGAAGCGGATTGGTTCAACAGTGTCAATGCAGTGGGTGTGACTGCAGGTGCATCTGCACCAGAAGTTTTAGTTCAACAAGTAATTGCTCGTCTAAAAGAATTGGGTGGCAATCAAGTTGTTGAAAATCCTGGTGAAGAAGAGAACATAGTATTTGCCGTTCCTGTTGAGCTACGCTAATCTAAGCAAATAGTAGTCAACAGTTAAAAGAGGAGCCCATGAGCAAACAGCCTAATTCTAACGGCTTGCTGATTGCGGCTCTTTTTCAATCTCGCGGTGTCCTTGCCACACTGATCGTCAGCCAAGTCATCGCTATTTTGCTCGCCTTCTCCCCCATGAGCTTAGGTGATGTTTGGTTACGCCTTGCTATATTTAGTTGCTTTTTACATCTAATCTTTCTTTCAAGCTTGTCGTTACTGTATGTGTGCCGAGCCTTACTTACAAAGCTGTCACATTCAAAGCAGCTATTCATTCTGATATTCACGTTACTGGCATTAACGTATGTTTTTAGCTGGCTGTTTTTGTCAGTGTTTTCAGATGTGTTCCCTATGGAGTCGAGGGCTAGCTTTATTGTCAGCAATTTACTGATCATATTTTTGGTCACAGCGTTATTCAGCCAATTCCTGCTTATTCATAATCAAAAAGAGCAACAAACGAAAGCGTTAGCGCAGGCTGAACTTGATGCATTACAAGCAAGAATACGCCCTCACTTTTTGTTTAATAGTTTAAACACTGCTGCTGAGCTTACCCATTATGATGCTGAGGCGGCTGAACAAGCAATTTTGGCGCTGGCGGCGCTGTCGCAGGCCGCAATGCGCAGCGGTAAAGCCATAAAGCTTGCTGATGAAATCACTTTGTGCCAGCAGTATGTAGCCCTTGAGCGTTGGCGCTATGGCGAACGCCTAGCATTAAGCTGGCAATTACCTGACGAGTTGCCAGACATTGATATTCCGTGTTTAACAATACAGCCGATTATTGAAAATGCGGTATTTTATGGCGTCGAGCCAGCAGAACAAGGCAATATTTCTGTCGAGATGCATCAATCGGATAAAGCTTATACCTTCCTTATAACTAACCCAGTAGCATCACAAGTGAGCCATTCGCGGACAGGTAATGGTATGGCACTGGATAATATTCGCCAACGTTTGGCGCTTTTCTATCAACAAAAAGCGCAACTTACGACGACTATCCGTGAGGGAATTTTTAGAGTGAAGTTGGTTATACCAAAGCAGAGGGGCGCATGATAAAAGTATTGATTGCTGATGATGAGCCTTTAGCAAGGGCACGTATCAAACGTTTATTATCTACTAATGAAGATTGCACTATTGTTGGTGAAGCCAATAATGGTGAGCAAGCAATAGCGCTTTGTAAGCAGCTCCAGCCCGATTTAGTGATGCTTGATATTAATATGCCTAAGCAGTCTGGCCTTGAGGTGGCTGCAGAGCTAAAACAGTTTTCGATCCCGCCTGCAGTCATGTTTTTAACAGCGCATTCAGAACATGCATTAACCGCATTTGAGCTCGCTGTTGATGGCTATTTAGTTAAACCTGTGTCTGAGCAGGCATTAGCTAAAGCAATGGCACAACTGAGTAAACTAAATCGTACTCAAATAAGCCCCCCTGAAAATAATTACATTAGTTATCAACTTGCAGGTGTAATACGACGAGTCAATTTAGATGATGTGGTTTGCTGTATCGCAGAGCAAAAATATACCCGAGTAGTGTTTTTTGAAGGTGAGGCACTTGTTGAGCAAAGTTTAAAGCAACTAGAGCAAACCTATCCGCTGCAGCTACTTAGAATTCACCGAAATACACTTGTGAATAAGCAACATATTGTTAGCCTTAATAGCCCATCTTCAGGTGGGCATACAGTTACAATGAAGCAGTTTGAGGAGCCTTTGGCAGTTAGTCGCCGAGAGCTTAAAAATGTTAAAGCTGTAATGGGTAAATAATAAAAATTCTCAATACAGCAGCTTATCTCCTAAAGTCCCAGCTTCTTTATTATTCGCGACTTGGTTCTGAAGAAAGTTAAAGTGCCGTTTATCGCGCATTATGACCGCTTGTCCATATACAGATTGTTATTTATCTGTGTCGTAATATTCTTATGGTATGTAAAAGTATCATTGAACTTCACCATGATTAAACATTCTGAGCAGAACGGCTTTACGCTTATTGAAGTACTTATTGCCTTTGTTATTTTAAGCTTTGGTTTATTAGGCGCTGTGGCCCTGCAAGCAAAAGCGAAGCAGGCAAGCTTTGATTCTATGCAGCGTGCAGCTGCTGTAGCACTTGGTAATGACATTATCCAGCGTATGCGAGCGAACGACTCACCTGGCTTTGCAGCGTTATATAATGGCACTTTCGATAGTGATACAGCTCTAAATACGAGTTTGAGTTGCTATAACTCAGCATGTAGTGCTCAGCAATTGGCAGAATTAGATAAACAACAGTGGGTGCGTGCAATTCAGGCTCGTGAAAACACCGGCGCTTTAGACGATGCAACTGTGTGCATTAGTAGTACTCCCGTTGCTGCAGGCAATGCCAGCGAATTCAATATTGAGGTTGTGATCAGTTGGCAAGGCCGTCAAGAACTTAGTGCTAATAAAGATACAGCTGCAATTGATTGTGGTTCTAAAGGCGATAAGCGACGTTTGATTGTTCTACAAAGCTATATTTATTTAAGGTCTTGATATGAAAAAGCATAATGGATTTACTCTCGTCGAGATGATGGTTGCTTTATTCATCGGAGGTGTGGTGCTCGGCGGGGTGATGTTTACCTATATAAGCATGAAATCAACAACTCGTGACACGATGACAATTGGTGAGCTACAAGAAACTGGTAGACTGGCTATGAATATCATGCAACGTGATATTGAACAGATTGGTTTTTGGGGCACGTTTTATGAAGACTCATTTTCGGATGCAAATACAAACAGTTTAGGAAATCCCGGTAATGATTGTTCAGAAGGCCTTAATAATGGCAGCTTTCCAGATACAGCTGCAACCAGTAACTTTCGTTCTGTTTATGCAGTGCAAACAACCACTAGCACGGCACTTGGCTGTATTACTAATGTTGAGAAAAATACAGATGTACTGCAAATTAAGTTTTTAGAAGGCTTACAAATTCAACCTGCTGATACTAGTGATAACTATTACTATTTTATTGCTGAGCAAGAGCTTGCTGAGTTTCAGCGCGGCCCAATCGCGGCAGCAGCTGTAAATGGTAATGCTACGATTTGGCGTTATCGACATCATGTTTATTACATAACAAAGCAAACCTACACCATTAATGACCAAAGAGTGTCTGTTCCTTTACTTAGACGTAAACGCTTAACTCCTTCTGGGGGCATGACAACTGAAACGGTTATGGAAGGGGTAGAAAATATGCACTTTGTGTTTGGTCTTGATACTACAAATAACAGTCGTGTTGATACATATAAAAGTATCAGCCAGATGACCAACACTGATTGGGAAAATCGCCGTGGTATTTTGACAGTGCAAGTATTCTTACTTGTGAGATCGCTTTTACCAGATTCAAACCTTAAGTTAAAAAATCAAACTTATACATTGGGTGAAGACGCAAATAGCCGCGTTCTTACATTTGACGATAACTACCGACGCGCACTATTTACGACCACTATCCGCTTGAACAATGTTGGGGCAAACTTATGGCGCATTTAACTTTGATGCATAAGCAACAAGGTGTTGTATTAATCGTTGCTTTGATCATGGTTATTGCGATAACCGGTATTGCTGTGACTTTGATGAGTAGCAGTAGTGTAGATATTAAAATCACAAATGCCGCTCAAGAGAGAGAAGCGGCAGAGAATGAATTAATTGGTGATGTACAAAATCTCATTGCTAATGAAGCAAAAAAATTAGGTAACAGCCGATTTTTCTTTAGTCGAGGGCAAGTTCCTGAAACAGGCCTCGATCTAGGTAATACAAATGACACATCTAATACCATGTTTAACAAAAATGAAGGCCCTATGGCTTTAAGGTGCCCAAGACGTTTTGATGATACTGCAGGCTTAAGATGCAATATGGTTGAGATTAATTCAGTGATTGAATATGGCTCTAAAAGTAAGCATAACCTCACTATTACAACAGGGATTGCTCAAGAAATGCTGAGCTTAAATAGTGGAAATTAATGGAGTAAGGCGAGTATGAGAATGAAGTTAAACAGCCTATTTTTTATTTTTGCATGTGTATTTTGCCAAAATCTTTATGCTGAAGATATAGACCTATATGTAAATTATGAAGTAGCGGAAGATGAAAAATTACGGGTCTTACTTGTTTTTGATACATCGAATAGCATGGCATTCTCTATAGAGACGGGCAAAGTCTGTAGAAGTAAGGGGAAGCTTATACTATGTCCAGAAGGAAGTCGTTTAGAGGTCGCACAGGAGGCGATGATTAAATTAATTAACGACAATAGTGATATTGAGTTTGGTTTAATGCGGCTCATTAAAGGAACTGGTGGGTATATTATTCACGGAATTGGAACAAATCATAATAAGATAAAAAATACTATCCGAAACTGGGATGTAACTGATCTTGAAGGGGGAACACCACTTGTAGAAACTATTACAGAAGCATGGCGATATCTAACGGGCGACGAAATATCCTATGCTAATTTAGTAGATCCCGTTGAACGAGATACTTCTATAGAACAAAGTGGTAAGTATATTTCTCCATTCAAGCAGTACTCAGGTGATCCAATTCGTTGTGATAATAGCGTTAATATCATATTGATGACAGACGGTGAGCCTTATTGGGATGTTGATCAAGATGATTATATTAAACGCCTGTACAAAAGTATTTATGGTACTGAACCTCAAGCAGTTGGTAAGAGTCATTTACCATCAATGGCAACAATTCTTCATGGTAAAAAGAATGAAAATAGGGATATATACCCTGCAACAAGTGTTGTAGATGGCGCAAATGTTTACACGATAGGTTTTGGTAAAGGCTTAGTTAAAAACGCAGGAGATATTTTACAGGCGACTGCTGATAATGGTGGTGGTGATTATATTTTCGCAGAGTCTCCAGAAGAGTTAAGTGAGGCATTTGATTATGTTGTCGACAATATAAGAAAGGTTAACTCAACATTTTCTTCGCCAGCGGTAGCATCAAATAATTCAGATAAATTATCGCACCGTGATGCAGTTTATTATCCTATGTTTTTACCTTCAAACGATGCTCGATGGCGAGGGAACCTTAAAAAGCTAAAAGTATCCAGTGGTGTCGTAGTTGATGCTAACCTTGACTCTGCCCTTGATAATGATGGGGCGATTTTATCAACAGCAAAAACATATTGGCAATCTAATAGCAACCTCATTGCTGATGGTGGTTCCGTTGAAAAAGGAGGCGTAAACGCTTATTTAGCTGAACAATCGAGTATTCCAAATAAAGGCCGGAAAGTGATCACCAACTTATCGGGCGGTCGAATGCTCAATTTTACGGTTTATAGAGTTATTTTCCATTATGTAAATCGATTTAAGGCTGCCGTTGATTTTGAAGCAGACCCAGATGAAGTCTTTGATCTTATTAATTGGTCTCGTGGACTTGATGTTGATGATGAAGATCAGGACGGTTCAACAGACGATTCTCGCCATGATATTTTTGGTGATGTACTGCACTCTAAGCCTGTTACGATAGATTATGGCTACAATGATGTTCGTATTCTTATTGGCACTAATGCGGGCTATTTACATATGTTTAGGGACAGAAACGATGTTTTAAGCGAGAGCTGGGCATTTATGCCTGCGGAACTGTACTCAATTATTAAGCCATTACGCGATAAAAAGATACACACAAAAGTATATGGAGTGGATGGCCCAATAACCGTTTATTTTGATGATAAAAACGAAGACGGCATCGTTAATAATGATGACAGGGTATGGGCATTTTTCGGATTACGTCGAGGTGGTAGTAGCTATTACGGTTTAGATATAACTAACCCTAATTCACCTTCTCTGATGTGGGGTGGTCCGTTAAAAAGTGGTGATGGAAAATTTTTAGAACTAGCACAAACATGGTCTAAACCTCAAATTACATTTATCAATCTTAAAGGCTATGAAGATAGACCGCTATTGGTTTTTGGTGCTGGCTACGACACGAATAAAGATAATTCAATCTCAACAGATTCTAAAGGGCGAGGCTTATACATTGTTGATGCAGAAACTGGAAAACAAGTTTGGGCGTTAACAAACTCAGAAGGTGGCTTTAAAGGGCAGCACAGTATAGCGTCAGACATACATTTACTTGATTCTGATTACGATGGTTACACTGACAGATTGTATGCAAGTGATACTGGTGGTGGGATCTGGCGAGTTGACTTAGCAACAAACAACAAAAAAAATTGGACGCACTTTCAACTTGCAAAATTAGGCAATAATAACCGCCGCTTTTTTTATGAGCCATATGTTTCAAGAACTTTGTTCAGTAAAGTAACAGAAACAACACTTGATGGTGAAACAACTTACTCAAGAATTGATACCCCATTTGATGCAGTACTTATAGGAAGTGGTGATCGTACAGATCCATTGAATTTAAAAGTCGGTGATAAGCTCTATATGATTCGAGATATAAACACAGTAACTCGAAGCTTTGAAGAGAAAGAAATACCAGATTTAATTTGGCAATCAGATTTAATGAATGTAAATAGTGACCCATTTGCCAAAGTTACCGA
Organism: Pseudoalteromonas shioyasakiensis; assembly: GCF_022398475.1. GTDB lineage: Bacteria > Pseudomonadota > Gammaproteobacteria > Enterobacterales > Alteromonadaceae > Pseudoalteromonas. The sequence continues at coordinate 19,784 of NZ_JAKEVM010000078.1, forward strand.
CAGTTTGAAAGACTTTGTTGAACTAGAAGCTGATTTAGCTGAAAAAGATGGTTGGTTTTATAATTTAGGGTGGGGTGAAAAGGCAACTTCGAAGGCTACCGTGTTAGGAGGCGTTGCTTATTTTACTACATATAAACCAGATACTAATTCTTCATCGGATTCACAGTGCTCAATTGCAGAAGGGCAAGGTTATCTTTATGCATTTCATCTTCACTATGGGACCAAAGTGTATAATTGGTTAAGAACCCCAACAGCGGCAGAACTACCAGATACACCAACTATGTATGTTGAAAATGGTGATGTGTATATCTTTCCATTACCAAATAAAGACCCAAATTGTACTGAAAACTGTGAGAAAATTGAGGCTAAAGTAGTTAATGGGCCAACTCCTAGCGTTGATGAAAATGGCAATGTTCAGCTTTATGATGAGGAACCACTTAAATTAGAAGTTCATCAAAGTTATATTTATAAGCAAGAAAGAAATGATAATAGCTTGTGATTAAACTGTTTTTTGCTTAATTTTTATATTTAATTTCTTATTTATTTAAATCGTATTTTCAACCTGGGAATTTGTCTGGGTTGGAAATTTTTTATAATCGCTATTTCATTGCTGGTTATCTAGTATTTATAATCTCCTGCCGTAACTTTGTCC
>NZ_JAKEVM010000079.1 GCF_022398475.1 Pseudoalteromonas shioyasakiensis
GTTATTATTTTAGAGTGAAATGAAATGAGAGAATTTTCTCGCACTGATCGTGTTGCACAGCAAATTCAAAAAGAGATTGCTGTTATTCTGCAACGCGAAATCAAAGATCCACGCTTAGGTATGGTGACAGTGTCTGCGGTTGAGGTATCTCGCGACTTATCTTACGCAAAAGTATTTATCACAGTGTTTAATACTGATGATGAAGATAAAGCCAAGCAAAGCGCTAAAATCTTAAATGAAGCAACGGGTTATATTCGTTCTTTATTAGGTAAACGTATTCGTGCGCGCATCATGCCTGAGTTACGCTTTGTGATCGATAACTCACTTATGGAAGGTATGCGTATTTCAAACTTGGTTGACTCAGTTATTCGTGAAGACAATGCCAAGCATGTAGACGAAGATGACAGCGAAGAAGGCACTAAAGACTAATGGCTAGACGCAGTAAAGGTCGTGCTATTGACGGCATCTTATTACTTAATAAGCCGCAAGGTATTTCATCAAACAAAGCATTGCAGCAAGCAAAAGGGATTTACTTTGCTCAAAAAGCAGGCCACACCGGTGCGCTTGATCCGCTTGCGACGGGTATGCTGCCTATTTGTTTTGGTGAAGCGACTAAGTTTACCCAGTTTTTGCTTGATACTGACAAAACCTATGTTGTACGCGCCAAACTTGGTGAGCGAACCACGACCTCTGATTCAGATGGTGAAGTGGTTGAAACGCGCGACGTATCGGTCACCCGTGAACAATTAGCTGAGCAAATTACCAGTTTCTTAGGTGAGTCGGATCAATACCCTTCGATGTACTCTGCGCTTAAATACCAAGGTCAGCCTTTGTATAAATATGCTCGCGAAGGTATCGAAGTGCCGCGTAAGTGTCGAAAAATTAATGTATTTAGTTTAACGCTTGATGAGTTTGATGAAGCTAATAACGAAGTACAAATGACGGCACATGTGTCTAAAGGCACTTATATTCGTACTATTGTTGACGACTTAGGTGAAAAGCTTGGCTGTGGTGCACATGTCATCATGTTACATCGCAGTGCAGTTGGCCATTACCCAAGTGAGAAAATGGTCACTCTTGAGCAACTTGAAGAAAAGCTACAGCAAGCAAAAGCAGACGATGTTGCGCCTTCAAGCTACCTCGATGAGCTATTACTGCCAATGGATACTGCTTTGGTTGATTTACCTGTGATAGAGATTACTCAAGAGCAGGGCGTGGCATTTAGCCATGGTCAAACAGTCGTGATTGGTAAGCCTGTACCAGATGGTGTGGTAAAGGTAATGGCTGATGGGGTGTTCATTGGTACCGGTGAGCGTCATAAAGACGGTCACTTAAAATCAAAGCGTGGCTTATCAAATCAACTGCCTGAGTAAAGATTACCTTGTAGTTATTAGCAAAGCTGGGTAGAATACGCCCCGCTCAATCGTTTTGGCTGAATTAGTGATCGGCTAAAACACAATTTAAATTAATTTTTGGAGTTACTATGTCACTAAGCAATCAAGAAAAAGTTGAAATCATCGCTAAATTTGCACGCGCTGAAGGCGACACTGGTTCACCTGAAGTACAAGTTGCACTTCTAACTTTCGATATCAACAAGCTTCAAGGTCACTTTGCTAGCCACAAGCACGACTTCCACTCACGTCGTGGTCTTCTTCGCAAAGTAAGCCAACGCCGTAAACTGCTTGACTACCTTAAAGGTAAAGACATTGCACGTTACACTGCGTTAATCCAAGAGCTTGGCCTACGTCGCTAAGAACTAGATTACGAGAAAAGGGGCTATTTAGCCCCTTTTTTTGTGCGCGCATGAAAGGTATACTAGCGCACACCTAGGTAGTGGATACTGCTTAGATATTAAAAAACATCATTGCCAATTGTAGTACTTAATCGTGTTTTCATAAGCACAATTAAGTACTGTAATTGGTACTTTGATGGACTATTTTTTACCAATTCGGAGCACAGCTCTGAGTTGCTTTTACATTTAAAGGACATTTTTAAGTGCAAGCAATTATTAAAGAATTTCAACTAGGTCAACACACTGTGACCCTAGAAACAGGTGCTATCGCTCGTCAAGCTGACGGCGCAGTACTAGCAAGCATTGGCGATACTTCAGTATTAGTTACTGTTGTTGGTAAGCGTGATGCACAACCAGGTCAAGACTTCTTCCCACTAACAGTTAACTACCAAGAGCGTATGTACGCTGCGGGTCGTATCCCTGGTGGTTTCCTTAAGCGTGAAGGTCGTCCTAACGATGGCGAAACACTTATCGCTCGTCTAATCGACCGTCCAATCCGTCCACTTTTCCCAGACGGTTTCGTAAACGAAGTACAAGTAATCGCGACAGTTGTTTCTGTTAACCCAGAAATCCAACCTGACATGGTTGCTATGATTGGTACTTCAGCAGCACTTGCTATCTCTGGTATTCCATTCAATGGTCCTATCGGTGCATCACGTGTTGGTTTCATCAACGGTGAATACGTACTTAACCCAACACTAGCTGAGCTTGAAGAAAGCCAATTAGACCTAGTTGTTGCTGGTACTGATAACGCAGTACTTATGGTTGAATCAGAAGCTGAAACACTATCTGAAGACGTGATGTTAGGTGCGGTTGTTTATGGTCATGAGCAATCTCAAGCTATCATCAACGCAATCAACGAGTTCAAAGCTGAAGCAGGTAAACCAGCTTGGGATTGGACTGCACCAGAGAAAAACGTAACACTTGCTGAGAAAATCTCTGCAATTGCTGCTGATAAAGTAGGTGAAGCATACCGCATCACTGACAAAGTAGCGCGTAAAGAAGCACTAGGTGCAGCGAAAGAAGAAGTTGTTGCTACATTAACAGCTGAACTTGCTGAAGGCGAAGAGCTAGATACGCAAGAAGTTGGCAAATTATTCGGTTCTTTAGAAAAAGAAATCGTTCGTGGCCGCATCATCGCTGGTGAAAAACGTATCGATGGTCGTGAACCAGATATGGTTCGTGCACTAGACGTAATGACGGGTGTTTTACCACGTACTCACGGTTCTGCAATCTTCACGCGTGGTGAGACGCAAGCACTTGTAACTGCAACGCTTGGTACAGAACGTGATTCACAGTTAATCGACGACTTAACAGGTACTAACAAGCATCACTTCATGCTTCACTACAACTTCCCTCCGTTCTGCGTAGGTGAAACAGGTTTTGTAGGCTCACCTAAGCGTCGTGAAATTGGTCACGGTAACCTAGCTAAGCGTGGTATTGCTGCGGTACTACCTACACTTACTGACTTCCCATACTCAATCCGTGTTGTTTCAGAAATCACTGAATCAAACGGTTCATCGTCTATGGCATCAGTATGTGGTACGTCACTAGCACTTATGAACGCAGGTGTTCCAATTAAAGCATCTGTTGCTGGTATCGCGATGGGTCTAGTTAAAGAAGGCGACGATTTCGTTGTTCTTTCAGATATCTTGGGTGATGAAGATCACTTAGGTGACATGGACTTTAAAGTAGCGGGTACTTCAAACGGTATCACTGCACTACAAATGGATATCAAGATCGAAGGTATCACTAAAGAAATCATGCAAATCGCTCTTAAACAAGCGAAAGCAGCACGTCTACACATCTTAGGTGTTATGGACGAGGCGATTGCAGCACCTTCTGAAGAGTTATCTCAATTCGCACCTCGCATCTACACTATGCAGATCCCTGCGAAGAAAATTGCTGAAGTTATCGGTAAAGGTGGCGCAACTATCCGTCAACTTACTGAAGAAACTGGCACAACGATCGAAATCGAAGATGACGGTACAATCAAGATCGCTGCAACTGATGGCATCAGCGCAAACGATGCAATCAAGCGTATCGAGCAATTAACTGCTGAGCTAGAAGTAGGTACTATCTACACTGGTAAAGTTGTACGTATCGTTGATTTTGGTGCGTTCGTTAATATCCTTCCGGGTAAAGACGGTCTAGTGCACATTTCACAAATCAGCACAGAGCGTGTTAACAACGTAACTGACCACCTAAGCGAAGGCCAAGAAGTTAAAGTTAAAGTTCTTGAAGTAGATCGCCAAGGTCGTGTACGTCTAAGCATCAAAGAAGCAATGGAACCAGCTGCTGAGGAAAAAGCAGAAGAGTCTAAAGACGCTTAATGATGATTGAATAACCAGTTATTTGCTGGATATAAGAAAAAGGGGCTGTTTAGCCCCTTTTTTTATGCTTTAATGAAACCTATCCGCTTCGCCTTTGTCTACAGAGAATTCAGGTATTAAGGAATTTAATGATTTTTAAACACTTAGCATTGACCGCTGTGGCTATTTTTTCTTTAAGTGCATGTCAAACAACTTCACAACCTGAGTCAGTCCCTATTGTTAATGTGCCTTTTACTGCACCATTAGCACCTGATTTTCGTAACGAAATTACGATTGCTCGCTATTCTGAACTACTAAATCGTGCTGATTTAAGTGCAGAGCAACAAGCCAAACTTTATTATGATCGCGGTGTATTATTTGACAGCTTAGGTATGTCGACCTTGGCGCGTATTGACTTTAACCGTGCGATTAAGCTCAAACCAGACCTAGCAGAAGTGTATAACTTCTTAGGCATTCATCACACACTAATGCAGCAGTATGAACAAGCTTATGAGTTCTTTGATTCGGCACTTGAGCTTAACGAGCAACACGAGTATGCCTATTTAAATCGTGGTATTGCCCTTTACTATGGTGACCGTCCATCACTTGCACAAGATGATTTACAGCAGTTTTTAAATCGTTCACCGAGCGATCCTTATCGTGTGTTATGGCTTTATTTAGCCCAATCAGAAGCTGATAAAGCGCAGGCCTTAATTGATTTAAAAGCTAACTCGCAGGGTGTTGATGAGTCTCAATGGGGTTACCAACTGTTGGCACTTTATTTAGGTGATATCAGTGAGTTTGAGTTTTTATCTGGCATTATTGAAGGTGTAACTTCAGAGCAAGAGTATGCGCACCGCTTATGCGAAGCTTATTTCTACCTAGCGAAGATGCATCAAGCGGCGGGTGATAACTATCTTGCTGCCGATTACTTTAGACTTGCCCTTGCCACCAATGTGCATGAGTTTGTTGAATACAAATATGCCCGCTTAGAGCTTGAGTTAATGGCTGGTGAAAACGCAAGCTAAGGTTTCTTTTACTGCTATTCTATTACTGAGCTTGGGTTTCGTACCAAGCTCAGTGTCTCGTTTTATTCCCGCTTACGCTTATTACGCAAATACTACTCCTTCACAAGCAATAGCTATCTATCATTTGGCACCCAGCGCCATTAATTTGCAGCATTTAGTGCTGAGTAACTCACAGCTTCGCCAGTTAGCAACGCTTAATGATAGTAATGCGGCGTACCAGCTTGCGCTCAGGTTTTTGCAGCAACATGATTACACCGCAGCAAAATTATGGTGGCAGCCTTACTTTGCTAAATTCAATTCAGCTCAGCAACAAGCCTTAGCGGAGCAGCTAGTCAGAGCAAACCAGTGGCTCGATATAAGTTACCTAGGTAAAGCTGGCAAGTTACCAGAGGGAAATGCCAAGCAAGCTTGGCTGTTGCAGCAACAAATGCCGCCAGCTCAAATTGACCCAGCTTATGCGCAGCAACAGCAATTAGCCTTATCAACATCAAGTGTACAAGCAAGCAGTCAGTGCCAATTTAATATTTTAATGATGACAGATCATTACAAGGGCATTGATACTTTAAAGCAGTATAAGCAGCAATACAGTAAAGCGCCTGAGCCTGCAAAAGGCAGCTTTTGTTTTACTGACGTTGTTTATGTTGCTGATAAGTTTAGTTGTGATGATAGTAGTGGGGCGCTTAAGTGTAACTGGCAAAATGCGGCAGCGCATCCGTGGCCTGAAGGTTTTGACTTTATTGTGATGATGTCAAAGCAAGGGGCTGCTAATGTGCTTGGCGGGATTATGCATATCAATTCATCGCAATCTTATGCGGTATTTTTACATGAGCTAATGCATTTCAATGGCTTTGAAGATGAGTATGTTTTAGCAGAGCAAAAACAACAGTGGCTGTGTAAGCAACAGGGGCTGGTTGCGCCAAATCTGTTTATTGCAAATAAGGTTTCCCCACCAAAAGGCTGGCAAAAAAGTATCGCTTGTAGCAATCAGTTAGCCTATAAACCAAGCCCTAATTGGTCGATTATGCAGTACCAAACAATGAGCTTGTCTGAGCAATACCGTGAGCTTTGGCAAAAACAAATTAACCAGCCCTTAACAAAGCCGATTCGGTTTTCTGAATATTTTGCCTTTTTAGGCTTAAAGCCAGTGTTTACAACAGCTTCCAAAGAGCAGAAATTTTCTGACTAATCGTCTATTTATTGCTATTTTAGTATGCAAAGCGGTTAAATGTTGTGCAAATAGGTGTGTCTCCTATAGACAAAATAGCACCTGATCAGTATAACTATACGCATTGTAAGCTTTTTTTGAAGCCAACTTTTAACCATCCAAATGAACAGTACGCAACTAATTAAAACTAGAGCGGTATTGATATTCTTATGACACTAAAAGGCTCCTAATTATGACTTTGCTCTGGATACCCCTGTTATCCTTAATCGGCAGTGTTATTTCATCCTGCACTTCAAAACTAACACGTAACCAAAGCACTGCTTTGACCATGTTAGCGCCTTTGATTGCCCTTGGAATTGTATTTTCGTATACCCCTGCAGTCTTTTCTGGTGAAACAATTCGCTACACTGCTGAGTGGATCCCTCTTTTAAACATGCAAGTTTCGTTTCGACTTGATGGTTTAACGTTACTTTTTCTATATATGATCTTGGGTATCGGTACCCTGGTGATTTTTTATGCGCGTTATTACTTGAGTAGTAGCGACTCAATGCCAAAGCTATACTGCTATTTAATGCTATTTATGACCGCAATGGTCGGCATCGTGATGTCGAATAATGTGATCCAGCTGTGGTTTTTCTGGGAGCTCACCAGTATTAGCTCGTTCTTATTGATTAGCTATTGGTGGCATAAGTCAGAAGCTCGCAAAGGTGCACGTATGGCACTTGCTATTACAGGTGCCGGTGGTCTTGCGTTACTAGCAGGTTTATTACTAATTGGTGATATTGTTGGTAGCTATAATCTTGATGTGATTTTAGCAAGCAAAGCGCTTATTCAATCTCATGCACTTTATGAAGCTGCGCTGGTATTAGTGCTTTTAGGTGCATTTACTAAATCTGCACAATTTCCATTTCATTTTTGGTTACCACATGCGATGGCGGCACCGACACCAGTCAGTGCCTACCTACACTCTGCAACCATGGTTAAAGCGGGTATCTTTTTATTAGCGCGTTTTTATCCTGCGCTATCAGGCACAGATACTTGGTTTATTTTAGTAGCAATGACGGGTCTGGCGACTTTATTGGTTGGTGCTTATATCGCGTTATTTAAGCATGATTTAAAAGGCTTACTGGCTTATTCAACAATCAGCCATTTAGGTTTAATTACCTTACTGCTTGGTTTAGACACTGAGCTTGCTACAGTGGCTGCTATCTTCCACATTATTAACCACGCAACCTTTAAAGCGTCGTTATTTATGGCAACGGGTATCATTGACCATGAAACTGGCACCCGTGATATGCGTAAACTCAATGGTATGTGGCGCTTTATGCCGTATACCGCCACACTTGCTATGGTAGCAGCGGCAGCCATGGCGGGCGTGCCACTGTTAAATGGTTTCTTATCGAAAGAAATGTTCTTTGCCGAAACACTGCATCAGCAAGTGCTTGGCTCTATGTCTTGGTTAATTCCAGTGTTAGCGACTATTGCTGGTGCACTCTCTGTCGCGTATTCAGCACGTTTTATTCACGACGTGTTTTTTAACGGCGACCCAATCGATTTGCCAAAACAGCCTCATGAGCCACCACGCTATATGCGTGTACCAATCGAAATTTTGGTTGTGCTGTGTTTACTCGTCGGTATGTTCCCGCACTTCGCAGTAAGTGATATTTTAGCTTCGGCATCTTTCGCAGTGCTTGGCGATGCAGCCCCAGATTATAAGCTATCTGTATGGCATGGCTTTAATTTACCGCTGTTAATGAGCTTTATTGCAACAAGCGTGGGTGTGATGATTTATGTGCAGCGTAAGCACCTGTTCCACTTCCAAGCTTCATTGCCAACTTTGAATGCTAAAAAAGGCTTTGAGCGTGGCTTATATAGCTTAATTAAGTGGTCACAAGAAAAGATTAAACGAATCGAAAATGGCTCGTTACAGCGCTATGCCTTTGTGATGATTGCTGTGGTGCTTATGTGTGCGGGCTGGCCTTTATTTGAAATGCGCCAGTTAGCAGGAGCAAGTGAGTTAACGCCAATCGATTTCCATAATGCTATTGGTGCTGGCTTACTAATAATAGGTGCGCTGGCAACGGTTATTTGGCATCGCTCACGAATGATATCTTTGATTATGATTTCAATCGTAGGCCTGATGGTATCTGTTGCATTTACTCGATTCTCTGCGCCTGATTTAGCACTGACTCAGTTAACCGTTGAAGTTGTCACGGTAATGCTACTGATGCTCGCACTGTTCTTTTTACCACAGCGTACTCCGAAAGAATCAAGCTCATTGCGTATTTTGCGTGACCTAGGTATCTCATCGGCAATTGGTGTGGTTGTGGCGAGTATTTGTTATGCGCTTCTGACAAGACCACTTGAGTCAATTTCTGACTTCTTTGTTGCCAATGCAAAAACTGGCGGTGGTGGTACTAACGTTGTAAACGTTATCCTCGTTGACTTTAGGGGGTTTGATACCTTAGGTGAGATTACCGTATTGGGTATTGCTGCGTTAGGTATTTATAAGCTTCTTATTAACTTGCCGCTGTTTATGCCAGCAAGTGATAGTGAAGGGCGCCCATGGGCAAGAGAGCGTTACCCAATTCTACTGTCGAGTATTTCACAAAGCTTGTTACCACTTGCATTACTTGTGTCAGCGTATATTTTCTTACGTGGTCATAACTTACCAGGTGGTGGCTTTATTGCAGGACTGGTTACCGCGATTGCATTTATTTTGCAATATATGGCTAATGGTTCGCACTGGATTGCAGACAGATTTGACGTGAATTATCGTAAGATTATTGCGTCAGGTATTGCTATTGCATTGTTTACAGGTATTGGAAGTTGGTTCTTCGAACGCCCATTCCTAACAACCTGGTTTGATTATTTTGATATTCCGCTAGTCGGCAAGACAGAACTTGCTAGTGCTATCGTATTTGATTTAGGTGTGTATTTAACTGTTGTAGGTGCAACGCTGATGATTTTAGCAAGTTTAGGTAAATTAACTGCTGATACACCCAAGCAAGAGGTAAATATTTAATGGAAGTATTGTACGCATCATGCGTCGGCGTGCTGGTTGCATGCGGAATTTACTTAATATTACGGGCTCGTACCTTCCCGGTAGTACTCGGCCTGACTATGTTGTCGTATGCAGTTAACCTGTTTTTATTCTCTTCAGGTCGTTTAACTATTAACAAAGCGGCTGTACTTGGTACAGGCAGTGAGTATGCCGATCCACTCCCTCAAGCACTGGTTTTAACCGCCATTGTAATTGGCTTTGCGATGACCGCTTTTGTGGTTATTTTAGCGATTCGTGGCCGTGCTGACTTGGGTAATGACCATGTTGATGGTCACCTTGTTAAGTCATCGAAGGAGCAAAAATGATTCAGCATTTAGCTTCTTTACCAATTTTAATTCCGATGTTGGCAGGGGTGATTTTACTCATGCCGCCATGTGGTAAAAACTTACATATTCGTCGTGTTTCGTCGGTTATTTTGTCGATTGTCACACTATTGGTCAGTGCTTATTTATTATTTCACGTAAATAGTACCGCACCGCTTGTTTACGCAATCGGTGATTGGTCTGCACCATTTGGTATTGTGCTGGTTGCCGATAGGCTAGCAACGCTACTTGTGCTACTTACCAGTTTCCTTGGTGCAGTTGTGGTGCTTTATAGCTGTGCAGGCGATGATAAAAAAGGGAGCTTTTTCCATCCGTTAGTGCACTTTTTAGTGTTAGGTGTAAATGGCGCCTTTTTAACTGGCGATGTATTTAACCTGTTCGTATTTTTTGAAGTGCTGTTGATTGCTTCGTATTCATTATTGATGCATGCCGGCAACAAACATAGTACCCGAGCTGCACTGCAGTACGTCATTTTAAACCTGATTGGTTCAAGCGTATTCTTAATTGCGCTGGGTGTACTTTATGGTGTGTTAGGCACATTGAACATTGCTGATTTAGCGCAAAAAGTACCACAGCTGACGGGTGATGATGTTTACCTTGCTAAAATTGGTGGCTTGCTGTTAATCGTGGTATTTGCGTTAAAAGGCGCGTTATTACCGTTACATTTATGGCTACCGAATACCTACGCCAGTGCAATGCCATTAGTTGCTGCATTATTCGCGATTATGACCAAGGTCGGTGTGTATGCCATGTTGCGCGTGTATACCGTAATATTTGGTGATAATGCTGGCGAACTCGCTCACATGGCACAGCCTTGGTTATGGGGCTTAGCACTAGCGACCATAGTGATGGGTGGTATTGGTGTATTAGCGAGTCAAGATTTTAGAAAGCTTATTGCGAATCTGGTGGTTGTATCTGTGGGTACTTTAGTGGCATTGGTTGCGATTCAGAATGTCTCTGCAACAGCTGCATTACTTTACTACTTAGTGCATTCAACCATTATTTGCGCTGCACTATTCTTAATTGCGGATTTAATTGCTCAACAGCGCGGTAAAGTTGCTGACCGGTTAGTTGCAGGGCGCGCCGTTGCACAGCCATATTTACTTGGTACTTGTTTTGTAGTGGCTGCGCTTGCTGTTGTTGGTATGCCACCGTTATCTGGCTTTGTCGGCAAAGTCTGGATTTTAAAGAGCACGCTAGATAGCGAAAAAGCCATGTTGTTTTGGCCAATCTACCTAGTTTCTAGTTTAGCGTTATTAGTGGCGGTTTCACGAGCCGGTACCAGCTTATTTTGGGATCACACCCATAAAGACAGTGAAGCAATTGATGGCACTAAAGCACACCCTGTTAAAGTGATAGCTGTAGTTGCATTACTTGCGTGTTCACCATTAATGGTTGTATTTGCAGGACCGATTTCAGACTATATGTTAGCAACGTCAGAGCAGTTGTTTGATATCAACACTAGCATCAACGCTGTATTACAAGGAGGCCAATAATGCGTTTAGAATCTCGCTTTCGTTGGTTGCCAACACCATTTCGCAGTGTTTTATTATTCATTGTATGGCTGTTGTTAAATAATAGTGTGTCGCCAGGACATCTGTTTTTAGCTGCATTTTTTGCTATTACTATTCCGTGGATCACATTCCCATTTCGTGATCCACAGCCTCTTATTGTCAGGCCAGGTCTTGCGTTTAGGCACTTATTGTTAGTGCTGTACGATATTGTCACTGCTAACTTACAAGTTGCTCTGTTGATCCTTGGACCAACGAAAAAGTTACGCCCAGGTTTTATCAAAGTACCATTGGATTTAAGCCATGAAATGCCAATCACTATTTTGGCCAGCACAGTATCTTTAACACCAGGTACAGTGAGCGCAGAGGTTTATCCTATTCCTGAGTCACTCGAAGAGGGCGAAGAAATTCAACAGCGCTACTTATTGATCCATGTACTCGATTTAGCTGATGAACAAGCGTTAATTAATACTATTAAGCAGCGCTACGAAGCACCGCTTAAGGAGATTTTTCGATGCTAGATACCGTTTTTCTAATTGTTTTTGCAATGATAGCCATATCGTTACTGTTAAACCTATGGCGTTTAATTGTTGGGCCGTCGGTACCTGATCGTATATTGGCTTTAGATACTATGTTCATAAATACCATTGCTTTAATTATTCTATATGGCATGAGCATGGGCACCGATTTATATTTTGAAGCCGCATTATTAATCGCCATGCTTGGCTTTGTGAGCACTGTAGCGGTATGTAAATACCTGCTGCGTGGCGATATTATTGAATAAGGTAACGAATGATGAGTGAATGGATTGTATCAATCTTATTATTAATTGGTGGTTGCTTTATTCTTATAGGTTCAATCGGACTTGTGAAAATGCCTGACTTTTTTATGCGTTTACATGGTCCAACTAAAGCAACAACGCTTGGCATGGCATCATTGCTAATTGCTGCCATGGTGTATTTTAGCTACACCCACGATGGCATCAGTGTGAAAGAAATTTTGATTTCGATTTTCTTACTGATCACCGCACCTATTAGCGGCTATATGCTGATCAAATCAGCCATCCACCACAAGCTTCGTGCTAAAGATGGCACCAAGGGCCTCGATAACATCGAAGAAGATTAATACCAGCTCGCAATAATAGTTAAGCGAATTGGTGTGATATCTAATTAATCAGAACAATGTGATCTACTACTGTGGCTTTTATTGCGCTCGTAGATCGCATAAAATGCCCCGTCATTTAGTACAGTAGGTAAATAGAGCATTATGCGAGTAGCACTTGGAGTAGAGTACAACGGCGCGCGTTACAGTGGTTGGCAACGTCAATCACACGTCAATAGCGTACAACAAGAAGTAGAAACGGCGTTGTCGCGTATTTGTAATCATCCAGTCGAAATAGTTTGTGCAGGCCGCACCGATGCGGGTGTACATGGCACCGGGCAAGTGATCCATTTTGATACTCACGCTGAGCGTGAAATGGTCGCGTTTACGATGGGTATGAATACCTTACTGCCAAAAGATATTGCTATTCGCTTTGCCAAGCCTGTAAGCGAAGACTTTCATGCTCGTTTTAGTGCCACAGCACGTCGCTATCGTTATGTGATTTATAATTACACCTATCGCGGCGCTATCATGAGTGAAGGGGTGACCCATTTTCATCACCCATTAGACGAAACTAAAATGCAAGAAGCCTGTCAGTATTTAATAGGTGAGCATGATTTTACTTCGTTTAGAGCACTACACTGCCAAGCAAATACAGCTAATCGTACTATTCACCATTTATCGGTAAAACGCCAAGGTGATTATGTGATCATTGATATTAAAGCCAATGCGTTTTTACATCACATGGTACGAAACATCACCGGGTGTTTGATGGACATTGGTCTTCATAAGCATGAACCTGTGTGGTTAAAAGAATTACTCGATTTAAAAGAGCGCGCTAAGGCAAGTGCAACAGCAAAAGCCGCTGGCCTTTACTTAGTTGATGTGGATTACCCAGAACATTTTGGCATTCCTAAAACACCATTAGGGCCTTTGTTTTTACCTGATTCAGACAGTTAGACTTTAGTAGACTACTACTAAGACCAGTTTTTTATATCGTCTGCGGGTAATTCATGTTTTAATTGAAAAAATCTGTCTGTTTATTTGTTATCAGAAACACAAGCGAGTGTTTCCAATTAAACAGACTGCGACACAGAACAGCATTAAGAGAGTTGCAAATGAGTTGGTTAGAAAAAATCTTACCTAAAACGACTAAATCGTCAGGTCGTAAAGAAATCCCTGAAGGGGTTTGGGCTAAGTGTACAGACTGTGATTCAATTTTATATAAAGCAGAATTAGAAAAAGCACTCAACGTGTGTCCTAAGTGTGATCACCACATGCGTTTAAGTGGCCGTAAACGTCTTGAAAACTTTTTAGATGATGCTGACCGCCAAGAAATTGGTGCAGAGCACGAACCAAAAGACGTATTAAAGTTTAAAGATTCTAAAAAATACTCTGACCGTATTACCCAAGCACAAAAAGCAAGTGGCGAGAAAGACGCACTTGTAGCAATGAAGGGCCGCCTAAAAGGCATTCCTGTTGCTGCTGTTGCATTTGAGTTCTCGTTTATGGGTGGTTCAATGGCGTCAGTAGTAGGTGCTCGTTTTGTTGAAGCTGTAGATCAATGTTTAGAGCACGACATGCCACTTATTTGTTTCTCTGCATCAGGCGGCGCACGTATGCAAGAAGCTCTTATGTCATTAATGCAAATGGCTAAAACAAGTGCTGCACTTGCAAAAATGAGCGAAAAAGGCTTACCGTTTATTTCAGTATTAACTGATCCAACAATGGGTGGTGTATCTGCATCACTGGCAATGCTTGGTGATGTAAACGTTGCTGAACCTAAAGCGCTTATCGGTTTTGCGGGTCCTCGCGTAATTGAGCAAACAGTTCGTGAAACGCTTCCTGAAGGTTTCCAACGCAGTGAATTCTTGCTAGAGCATGGTGCAATCGACATGATTGTAGACCGTCGTGAAATGCGTGACACCCTTGCACGTATCTTAGCGAAATTTATGAACTTGCCTTCTACTGAACAAGAGCATAGAGTAGCGTAAATTTCAGCTTAACTGATTAAACGCTATGACAGAAATCCTTCCTAGCCAATCATCAAGCCTTGATGATTGGCTTTGTTATTTAGAAAGTGTCCATCCTGCTAATATCGAAATGGGGTTAGAGCGCGTAGAACGCGTGGCAAACCAAGTCGGCTTACTCAATACATCAAGCAAAATAATCCTAATTGCAGGCACCAACGGTAAAGGGACCACAGCCCGTTGCCTAGAAAGCTTATTACTTGCACAGGGTTACAGTGTGGGTACTTATGCTTCGCCGCATCTTATTCGTTATAACGAGCGTGTACGTATTAATGGCCAAGAGCTTGACGATCAATTCCATGTTGATGCTTTTGATATGCTCGAAAAAGGCCGTGGTGACACGCAGCTTACTTACTTTGAGTATGGAACTCTGGGCGCACTGGCTATTTTTAAACGTCACGCCGTTGATTATGTGCTGCTAGAAGTGGGGCTGGGTGGTCGTTATGATGCGACTAATATCGTGAACCCGCATGCTTGTGTGATCACCACCATAGATTTAGACCATAAAGAATACCTGGGTGATACTCGAGAACTTGTTGGTTACGATAAAGCCGGTATTTTCCGTACCAATACACCTGCTATTGTTGGCGATTTAGCTATTCCGCATACAGTGACTGATTATGGTAATGAAATTAACGCTGATATGGTGCTATCAGGCCAAGACTTCATATTCACAGAAGATAATGAAGGCTTTAACTGGCAGTATCAAGATAACGATTGGCGCTTAGCTAAGCCTGCTATCCCTTGTCAAAATGCAGCAACCGCGTTGACCCTACTTGCAAAACTTGAGCTATTGCCAAGTGAGCAACAAGTGCGTGATTGCTTGGCGAATCTAACTGTAGAAGGGCGCTTTCAGCAGTTAAGTCAGCAGCCGCTTGTTTTTACCGATGTTGCACATAATCCTGAGTCAGCTCGATATTTGGCACGCAAATTAAGCGTGTATAAAGATCAAGGGTTTAAAATTCATGCATTAGTCGCTATGCTTGCAGATAAAGATAAAGTGGCTGCAATGTCGGCCGTGGCAAATGTTGTTGACCAGTGGTCGTTAGCAAGCTTAGATTGTTTTCGTGGCGACAAAGTTGAGAATCTTGCTAAAGCACTAGCCGAAACCACATCAACAGCGCCTAGTACGCACTATGAGAGTGTTGAAACTGCGCTAGATACGTTATTACCAAATGTTGATGAAAACACGTTAGTGATTGTGTTCGGTTCGTTTATAACTGTGGCTGCAGCCATCAATTACTTTAAAAAATAGAGAGGAAATCGGTGAACGCAGGGTTTATTAATCGCTTAGTAGGCACCACGATTGTGGTTGTGGCGGCTATTGTCTTCATTCCAAACATTTTGGATGGTGAGAAGGTTCATTATAAAGAAGGCTTTAAAGCTATTCCTGAACGCCCTGAGTTCACTACGATAGACTTGCAAGAGGTGATTGATAATAAAGTCGCCTCTGCCGAGCAACCTTCGCAAATCCCGGTTGAAGATACGCAAGCAAACGATGCTGATCTTGTCGCAAATGAAACCCAGCAAATTGATACTGCACCGCAAATGGTTGAAGCTTCAACTGATGAGCCGGTAATTAACAAAGCTGAGCCGAAAGTTGCAGTGCAAGAGCCTGCCAAGCCAGCTGCTAAAACGCCTGAGCCAACCCGTAAGCCAGAAGAGAACCTCACACAAATGGCTTATGTTATTCAACTGGGCAGTTTTTCTCACGCACCTAATGTGAAATCACTACAAGAAAAATTAAAAGCGAATGGTTTCAAAACCTTCACTCGCCCAATCAAAACCCCGAACGGCACACTGACAAAAGTCTTTGTAGGTCCTTCACTTAGCAAGAAAGAGTTAGAAAGTAAGCTTCCTGAGTTAAAGCAGTTAACCAAGTTAAACGGCAAAGTTACTCAGTTTGAAATTACAAAATGATCTGGCATCCAAATACCCAAACCACCTGTAGATCCATGATTCAGCGCTATCACAGGGTTTTCAATACAAGGCGTGGCGATGCAGGAATGTAGGTACCTTTCAAATTGCCACAACACAGTAGTGGAAGCCCTGTGAAGCGCCCGAAGGGCATGGCTAAAACGCATTTATTCTGCGTTATTGATTTTGACAAGGGGACACCATTCCCTACAATCAATGCCTTGCCTAAATGCGTTTTATCTCATGCTGAATTCTTGCATCCACAGGTGGTTTGGGTATAGAATGCGCCCCAAATTAACGACTAGTTGGTTCTTATGATCTGGGTTGATTACGCCATACTTGGCATTATTGCACTATCCACTATCATCGGCTTAATACGTGGCTTTGTAAAAGAAGCAATGTCATTAGCTGTATGGGCTGGCGCATTTATCATCTCTAGTTTGTTTTACCAATATTTAGCATCCTTCCTAACAAGTATTTCAGAACCCCTTTTAAGAAATGCAGCCGCAATAGCCATATTATTCTTTGCGACACTCCTGTTGGGTGGGTTACTAAACTATATTTTAGGTGAACTTGTACAACGTACTGGTTTATCTGGCACAGACCGTGTTTTCGGCATAGTGTTTGGTGCTCTTCGTGGCGTGTTGGTCGTAAGCGCGTTACTCTTCTTTCTTGATGCTTTTACCGGTGCACCTAATACGCATTGGTGGGGCAACTCTATTTTGATTCCAGAATTTGGCTTTGTTGTTGAGTGGTTCTTCTCGTACCTCGAAAACAACTCGAGCTTTTTAAATTCTGTAAACCGTTAATCGGCGAGGATAAATTTAATGTGTGGTATCGTTGGCATAGTCGGAACTTCTCCTGTTAATCAGGCGTTATATGACGGCTTAACTGTTTTGCAACACCGCGGTCAAGATGCAGCTGGCATCATTACCATTGAAAACAACACGTTTAGCTTACGTAAAGCCAATGGCCTTGTAAAAGATGTATTTCATACACGCCATATGAAACGTCTGCAAGGTACAATTGGTATTGGCCATGTTCGCTACCCGACAGCTGGTTCTTCTAGCTCGTCTGAAGCGCAACCTTTCTATGTTAACTCGCCATTTGGTATCGCACTTGCGCACAATGGTAACTTAACAAACGCAGAAGCATTAAAGCAGCAATTATTTTCAGAAGCTCGCCGTCATGTTAATACAACATCTGACTCTGAAATTTTACTTAACATCATGGCGCATGAATTAAGTAAATCGAACAAGCTAAAACTTGATGCTGAAGATATCTTCACAGCGGTAACTGAAGTGAATAATAAAGTAACCGGTGGTTATGCAACAATTGCAATGATCATTGGTCACGGTATTGTTGCGTTTCGTGATCCGAACGGTATTCGCCCATTAGTATTTGGTAAGCGTGAAACTGCAAATGGTACTGAGTACATGTTTGCATCAGAAAGCGTTGCTTTAAAAACAGATGGCTTTGAGTTTGTTCGTGACGTTGCACCAGGTGAAGCAATTTACGTAACTGAAGATGGTCAACTTTTCTCACAAGCGTGTGCTGAAAAAGCAACTTACTCGCCGTGTATCTTTGAGTTTGTTTACTTTGCGCGCCCAGACTCAACAATTGACCGTATGTCTGTTTATGCAACACGTGTAAACATGGGTACTAAGTTAGGTGAGAAAATCGCACGTGAATGGGCTGACAAAGACATCGATGTGGTTATTCCAATCCCAGAAACATCATGTGACGTAGCACTTGAGATTGCATCAGCTCTTAACCTGCCATACCGCCAAGGTTTTGTTAAAAACCGCTACATTGGCCGTACGTTTATCATGCCAGGCCAAGAAATGCGTAAGAAGTCAGTTCGTCAAAAACTGAATGCCATTGACCGTGAGTTCAAAGGTAAAAACGTATTACTTGTTGATGACTCAATTGTTCGTGGTACAACGTCAGCGCAAATCGTTGAGATGGCTCGTGAGTCAGGTGCGAAGAACGTTTACTTCGCATCAGCAGCGCCAGAGATTCGCTTCCCGAACGTTTACGGTATTGATATGCCATCGGCAGCTGAGCTAATTGCTCATGGCCGTGAAGTGGAAGATATCAACGCAAGCATTGGTGCAGATGGTCTTATCTATCAATCGCTAGATGACTTAATCTCAGCAGTAAGCCAAGAAAACCCAGAAATCACCCGTTTTGAAACATCAGTATTTGATGGTCAATACATCACAGGTGATATCGACCAAGATTACCTAAACCACATTGACCGTTTACGTAATGATTCAGCGAAATCAACTCGTGAAAATGCGATGTCAGCAAGTTTAGAGTTACATAACCAAGAAGAAAACAGCGCTGATTAATCAGCCTTGATTTGATTGGTATAAAAAAGGAGCTTCACAGCTCCTTTTTTGTTTATGGAAAGAAAGGAAAATAACAATGAACTTAAGTAAACATAGGGTGGACAATTCCGTTAGTCCATAAAATAGCTGTCGCAGCTAAAATAATTACCAGTAAGATCAGCCCACAGGTGACTACTGAACTGGCATAGATAAATCCTCGCTCTTCAGGAATGTGCATTAAAATTGGCACCCCTGTGTAGAGTAAGTAAACTGAGTAGGCCAGTGCTACAAGGCCTACACATACCACAAACCATAGTTCAGGTAAGAATGCCGCAAATGAAGACATAAATACCGGCGTTGCAGTATAAGCTGCAAGCTCTAGGGTTTGTGTAAAGGTGGGTTTTGCACCAAAGGTCACTGCCATCCAATGAGCTAAGTATGCCAGTGCAAAAACGCCCGCAATTAGTGCAAAGTACATCGCAACCGCGATAAGTAATGCACTATCATGGGTTAAATATACAGCCTCACCTGCGCCAATACTCCAGCCCAAATAAACTGATGAATAGTAGCCCATTAATGAAGGAATACAGGCGATTAATAAAATGTGCGATAAGCTATAGCGCAAGCTTTCATGACGGTTATCAATTGTCTGCCATTCTTCGAGTGGGTGAGCGTATAAGCCCCATAAGTGGTTTAGAATCATAATCATTGCCCCTGTAAAAAAGGAATATGAGCTGTTTTATTTTTGTACAGCTTTGATTAAGTTATGGTTCAGTAATTAAGTCTTGTCAAGAAGCTGAAATAATCGAAATAGCCGATTAAATGTAACTCTTTAGTGCATATAGAAAATTAACTTGCACTGATGTGGGTCATGGAACGCGGGCTAATTTATGTGATAAAATCGAATTAAGATTTTTGATGAGAAGTTATTCAGTGCCTTATTCTGATTTATTAGCGCCCATTCATTCTTTTTTAAAGTGCGAAACGCCTGATGAGTGGATTGCTGCGGCAACCAAAAAAGAAAACTTAGATGTGGTTTTAATCGACCATCTTATCTGTGAATTAAAAGCAGCTCAGTCTGCCATGTTTTTAATTCGTAAGTACGCGGTTGATAAAGAAAGTAGTGATGCGTTGCTTGAGTGGTTAAAACCATTTGAGACGCTTGTATATAAGCGAGAAGGAGATTGGCGTGAGCTTGCAGATAATAACAAGCTGACTAAATCAATGATCCCAAAATCTAACTCACCTTATGGGCAAGATCTCATTGATAAAATGGTGATGCTCATTAAAGAAGAGTTACATCACTTTTATCAAGTTCTTGAGATCATGGATGAATACGGTATTGAATATAAAAGCATTACCCCATGCCGTTATGCCAAAGGGATGCTGCGCCACGTCAAAACTTACGAGCCTGATGCTTTGGTTGATAAGTTAATTATCGGTGCTTACATCGAAGCTCGTTCATGTGAGCGCTTTGCTAAATTAGCCCCACATGTTGATAAACGCTTAGGTGATTTTTATATCTCACTACTGCGCTCTGAAGCGCGTCATTACCAAGATTATTTAACTCTTGCGCAAGAAATCAGTGAGTTTGATATTACTGAGCGTGTTGAATTTTTTGGTCAACTTGAAGCTGAGCTTATTTCAACCCCAGATGAAGACTTTAAATTTCACAGCGGTGTGCCTGCATAATATATTAAATCAGAGCGCCTGTTTGGCGCTCTAGTTCATTTATCTTGCCAAATTAGTGGGTTTTACCCCTATTCAAATTAACTAATTCTCATTAC
>NZ_JAKEVM010000008.1 GCF_022398475.1 Pseudoalteromonas shioyasakiensis
CACCTAATAGAAGATAATAACACCTTAAAAAATAATATCTTAGCAAAAAACTAAACCCTACTCTCAGTAATTTTAATTAAAAATCAAATTACTAATCGCAAGCTGTATCACGATTTAAACTTCAAGTTTCAACTTGAGGTAAATTCATGGAATTTCATAGTTAAACTACAAAAAACCACATGACAACGCTGTCAATTATTTATCAAAAGGCGTATTGTAAAAAAGCAGTTAAAATAACTGCAGGTTTTAGACGTCTAGACGTTGAAAAAATAAATTCTAAGGCGTAGTATGTTCGTAATCTGAGTTAGACTCACATTTTCCATGAGATTTTTTAAAGATGATTGATATAAAGCACCTAAAAACCATAGCGACCCTTAAAGAAACAGGCTCTTTGGTCAATACCGCCCGTGAGTTGTTTTTAACTCAATCGGCTTTATCGCATCAAATTAAAGATCTCGAGAATAAGTTAGATTGCCAGCTGTTCGAACGTAAAACACAGCCTGTGCGTTTTACTCCGCAAGGTATGCTACTTCTGGAGCTTGCTAATGAAGTATTACCTCGTGTTGAGGCAACAAAATGTCGGTTAAAAGAAAGCCTTAACCAGCCAATCTCAAATTTACGTTTAAGCGTTGAGTGTCATGCCTGCTTTCATTGGTTGCTCCCAACCATCAAAGAATTTAATAATTTTTGGCCTGATATTAAAATTGATTACGAGCGCGGCTTTAGTTACGACGCCATTCCAGATTTAATTAATGATGAATTAGATCTAGTGCTGACTTCTGATATTCGTGAACCCGATCAACTTGAGTATGCTCACCTGTTTGATTTTAAATTGAAACTAATCGTTGCACCGGATCATGAGTTGGCTAAAAAAGCCTATGTCACCGCCCTTGATTTAAAGAACGAAACAATTATTTCGTACCCTATTCCCCGTGAGCGCCAAGACATCTTTAAACATTTTATTCAAAATGCACGCTTTGATGGCACGCTTAAAACGGTTGACCAAGGCTTATTGATATTTCAATTAGTGAGTGCAGGTATGGGGGTTGCAGCATTACCAGACTGGCTAGTCACCCCCTATGAAAGCCAAGGGCTCATTAAGTCTATTCCGTTAGGTGCACTAGGCCTTACTCGCCCTATGTATTTAGCGATGAAAAAGAATATGAAAGATAACCCAGTTTATCGCCACTTTTTAAATACATGTAAGCAAAATAACGGTCGCTAAAGCTAGGCAAAATAACTAACATAGCTGCATCTGTTACAAACAATAGTGTTGATACATGTTTGAAATTAAAAAGATCATTGGCTCATTATTAATGCCCCTGCCTTTGCTCGGGCTTCTTACTTTAGTGATGGTATTTTTAGCCATTGCACATAAACGCAAAGCACTCTATTTTGGCTTTGTTAGTATTTTAACTTTAATGCTGATAAGCACGCCATTTATTGGTCAATCACTGATAGCTGCAAGCAATAACCCAGCTTGGCAATTTAACCAAGCGAAACACCCTAAACTCGATAACATTGTGGTACTTGGCTGCTCAATAATGCCCAACTCGCGCCTTCAAGCAAACCACCAGTTAGGCGATTGCGCGCTTGCTCGATTACTTGAAGGTGTTAAGCTTGCCCATCACTATCCAAATGCCACCCTTTATGTATCAGGAGGCGGCTTTGCTAATACCACCAATAGCCAGCTCATGTTTGAGACAGCAAAAGCGTTAGGTATTTCTGCAACGAGAATTAAACAAAACCCTCTCGCCATGGACACCGCAGAAGAGGCGAAACGACTTGCCATTTATTTAGTCGATAAAAAAACTGCCCTCGTCACCTCAGCGAGCCACATGCCGCGAGCTAAAGACTTATTTAATGCACAAGGCATTGATGTGATCCCAGCGGCAACCGACTTTCAAGATTTTAGTCAGTATCCAACGTACAAACAGTTTATACCTAACATTGCAGTACTTGTTGCAGTGACCAGAGTAGCGCATGAGAAAATTGGCAGTGCATGGGTGAGTGTGCGCCGCTGGGTTGATCCAGAGGCGCTGTAGAACATCAGACTGGATTGTCGATATCGATAAACGTTACATCAAAACCATGCTGCTGAGCTAAAAGCTCGCCTAAGGCTTTGATGCCATAACGCTCAGTCGCATGGTGCCCTGCTGCAAAAAAGTCGATACTTTGCTCGCGTGAACTATGAATCGTTTGCTCAGAGGCTTCACCTGTAAGATAAGCATCAATACCTTGAGCTGCCGCTAAATCAATATACCCTTGTCCGCCACCTGTGCACCAAGCGATGGTTTCGATTTTCTCTTTTCTTACCAAACTAGTTAATGGTGCACGGTCAAGTACTTGGGTTATTTTGGCGGTAAATTCTTCACCACTTAAAGGTGTTTTTAAACGGCCTTTTACCGGCACACTATTTGGGCCAGATTCAAGCCCACCTGTGAACTCAATATCGAGTAACTTAGCCAGTTGCGCGTTATTACCAATTTCAGGGTGTATATCTAGCGGTAAATGATAGCCATATAAGTTAATATCATTATTTAAAAGCGCTGCAATACGGCGCTTTTTCATGCCCGTGATTGGCTGCGATTCCCCTTTCCAGAAATAACCATGGTGTACCAAAATAGTATCTGCATTTTCTGCAATAGCGGCATCAATCAATGCTTGGCTAGCGGTGACACCCGTCACTATCTTTTTTACTTCGCTCGCACCTTCAACTTGTAAGCCATTTGGGCAAAAGTCAGCGATAGAATCAGGTTTAAGAATGTCGTTTAATAATTGAGTAAATTGTTTGCGTTGCATATAAAAATCGTCCTTCAACCCTCTATTTTGTGCAAATTTTGGCGTTTATGAGTGAAAAATGGAAGGAAAATCGCAAAAAATTGAAAAGTAAGCTGAAAATAGGTATAAATATATATTCTTAATCTGTGTTTACAACGTATAGGGTCTCTGATGAGCAAACTAGACAAAACAGAAGTGTTAAATGCCTTCGAAGCAGCATACGAAGCAGCGAATGGTAAGAAACCTGAAATCACAACAAAACCTGGTTGGTATAGCATCGACGGTGGCAAAAATATGCGCCTTGCTGATGTTGCAGCGCTGACTGAAGAGCTCACTTCTGGTAAAACAGCTGAGCCTAAAGCAGAAGAAGCACCTAAAGCACCAGCGAAAAAAACCAAAACTAAAACCGCTGCACCGGCTAAAACAGCTAAGAAAGCATCGTTCACTGTTGTTACAGCAAACGATGACGGTTACAAAGCTGAAGAGCTTTGGATTGTTAACCTAGCTGAAAAAGACCACGATTGTCGTTTACCGCGTGGTGTTGTGTAATCAAATTACACTTAGCAATTTTAAAAACCGCTACTCGTTAGCGGTTTTTTTATGGCTGTTCATTTGGCTAGTTATAACCCATTGGCTAACATGGCCAAACAACACTATAA
This sequence comes from Pseudoalteromonas shioyasakiensis, assembly GCF_022398475.1. Lineage (GTDB taxonomy): Bacteria > Pseudomonadota > Gammaproteobacteria > Enterobacterales > Alteromonadaceae > Pseudoalteromonas. The sequence continues at coordinate 3,441 of NZ_JAKEVM010000008.1, forward strand.
ATACGGTTCCAATCAATACAGGCATCACTAAAAAGTCCCAGCTTTGCATAGATTGCATTATCAAAATTGGGTTTGCGCCTGCTGCGGGATGTACGGTATCTGTCAACATCATTAGGCTAATTGCCAACCCTGTAGCTATAGCAATTTCAACAGGCCCTACTCCGACATAATTTACAAAAACAACGCCGATTAGTGCAGTTAAAAAGTGCCCACCAATAACATTCTTCGCTTTAGCTAAAGGGCTGTGTGGCACACCAAATACCAGCACCGCAGTTGCCCCTAATGGGGCCATCAACCACACCCCATAACTTCCTAATTGCTGTAAATAGGCCAATACAAAAATTGCCATACAAGCAAATATACCCGCAATGGCCGCCTTGCTTACTTTATTCTCCATAAAACCTCCAATAGGTAGACCGATTTGTCTACCAGCAAATGGTAGACAAGTTGGTCTACTTCTGTCAAGCTATCATTAGTCACCTAATGAGACCTTGTTATGGATAAACGAACACATATTATTTTGACCGCCCTGTCACTTTTTTATCAAAAAGGCATTCATAGTGTGGGAATAAACGAAATTATTAGTGTGGCGGGTGTCGCCAAAAAAACCATGTACCATCATTTCGCAAGTAAAGATGAGTTATTATTAGCGTGCCTTAGTGAGCGACATAACAGGTTTTTAAATTGGTTAACGCATGCCACCAGCAAGCTAACTACTGTTGAAGAATTTAAAGTCGCTTTGATCAGCTGCCATGAAGCTTGGTTTAATTCTGAAGTGACTGAGTTAGGTGATTTTAATGGCTGTTTATTTATTAACACTGCCGCTGAGTTTGCTGATCCTACAAGCCCGATAAATCAAGCCTGCAAAGAGCATAAAATGGCAGTACAGCAGTTAATTAAACAGCGTTTATCAGCGTGTAATAACATGGAAAGTTCGCAGCTAGACTCGCACAGCCACTATTTGATGACGCTTGTAGAGGGCATGATCTGCCAAGCAAAACTAGTTGAAATTAAACATTTTCCTCATTTAAAACAATAAATTAACAATAAAAAAGCGGCGCAATGGCCGCTTTCAGTTTAGATTTACGCTATGTTAGATTTTTTCAAAATATAACTTTTCGCGTTTTTTCTCACCCACTTCATTCATGGTGGCAGCATCAAATAGTCGACCATTGATCATGGTGTAATCGATTTTATCTGTATCACGAATGTTAGTTAGCGGGTTCCCGTCAATAACAATTAAATCGGCAAGTTTACCCGGCTCAAGAGAACCGATGTTGTTATCAAGGCCAATGTATTTAGCAGGATCTAAGGTTGCTGCACGAATAGCTTCAAGTGGTGTCATACCACCTTGCGCAAACATCCAAATTTCCCAATGTGCCGCTAAACCTTCACGTTGACCGTGAGCACCAAGGTTTACTAAAACACCTAAGTCTTGCAGCTCTTTAGCAACACGGGCGTTGTTAAAGTGGTTATAGTGATGATCGGGCGCCTTAACACGACGCATTGAGCGAGGTAAAAGCTGATTCTTTGGTACAAACTTACTTAAGCGTGGGTGATTCCACACATCTGTCTTGTCGTACCAATAATTTTCACCCCAAATACCACCGTAAGCTACACCCAGTGTCGGCGTATAACCCACATCGCTTTGAGACCAAAGCTGGCGAATATCATCGTAAATATTGGCAACAGGAATTGAGTGTTCAATACCCGTATGACCATCAACTACCATAGTTAAGTTGTGCTGCAGCAATGAACCGCCTTCTGGCACAACCATCATTTCAAGTTCACGACCTGCTTCAATAACTTGCTGGCGCTGTTCACGACGAGGTTGGTTATATGATTTAACACTAAACGCACCTACTTTCTTTAAACGCTCAAGGTGGAATTTAGCATCTTCTAACGAGTCAATATGCGATGTATAACCTGGCATATTTGCACCATATAAAATGGTACCCGTTGAGAAAATACGAGGGCCGACAATCATGCCTGCTTTTTGCATTTCGCTTGCAGCAAAAATCTCTGTGGTGTCGTTTGATGGATCGTGAATCGTTGTCACGCCTAACGCTAAGCCCGCTAAGTTCTTCCAGTTTTGCTGTGGAATGATCTCATCGCTGCCTTGTGAGCCGTGCGCATGCGCATCAACAATACCCGGCATAATTGTCTTGCCAGTTACATCAATTACTTCTGCGCCTTTAGGAATAGCAACACTGTCTTTACTACCAACCGCTTTAATATGCTTACCATCAGTAACAATAACGCCGTTTTCAATGACCTGCTCACCGTTCATGGTGATAATACGCGCACCAGTTAACGCAAAGATTGATTTAGGCTCCGCCATGGTTTTTGTAAAACCTATGTTATCGCCGCTTTTAACTTTAAAGTCAGTCTCTGCATTTTGGTTAATATCAAATAAACCCGCTAAGCTTGCATGATATAACTCTGGGCCTAAGCTCCAATAAAGTTTATCGCTTGTGCCACTCCAGCTGATGTTTTCACCCGCGCGAACAGAAAGCTGCTCAATTGGGAATTGGCTATCTTTCGGGCCAATATTAATGGTTTTGCCACGCTCAACAAATGGCGTAACAAATACTTTAAAACGCTCTGCAAACGCTAAGTATTGGCCATCTGGTGATACTCTAAACTCTGTAGCATGTTCTGATTCGTAAAGTTTACGAACTTGCTTTGATTCAAGCTCAACAACACTTAATGTTGGTTTCGGCCAAGGGCTCATCACATAAATACGGTCATTCGCTGCACCAAATTGTGGCTGATATCCTGATTTAGTGATTAGCGTCGCTTTACCACCTTTAGCACTTACTGAGTAAATGCCTGGCTCTAATGACCATGTTGGGTTAAGGATACTGCCGCCAGACGCTTTACGGTAAACAACTGTTTTGCCATCAGGGCTGAAAGTTGGCTCTACATATTTACCCGGCTCTTTAGTAATGGTATCGCCACGGCCACTGCGCGCAGATACAACACGTACTGAGCCCTGTTCGTTATCATCCCATGTGGTGTAAACAACCTTCTTACCATCACGAGAGAACTGCGGGAATAATTCAAAGTGGTCGTCTTGCTTAGTCAGGCGCTTTACTTTGCCAGACTCTAAATCACGTTTATAAATATGACCTAGCGCTTCAAAAATAGCCGTTTCACCATCCGGTGAAATTTGTACATTGCGCAGCATTTTCACATCAAAATTATCGCTATCGATGTTTTGTGTAAAACGCACCGCTTTTTGAATTTGCTTATTGGTCTCAACTTTAAATGGAATAGTCGAGACAGACTTATCATCTACATCTAGCTTATGAATGGTACCACCCGCCCAAAAGACCAGCTGTTCGTTATCTGGTGTCCAAGCAATTGTTGGGTATACGCCATGAATTGCCCATGTCTCTTGCATATCACGCTCAAGCTCGCCATACAGCTTGGTATGCTCACCGGTGTGAAGATCATATAAGTACAAGCTTGTTTGGAAATCATCGCGCTTAATATACGCAAGCTTTTTACCATCTGGTGAAGGTGTTGGTCGAATAGCCCCACCCATACCATCTATAATTGTTTCAATCTCACCGGTTTCACGGTCATAGCGTTTAATTTTATAAATACCCGCTACAGAATCTTTAGAGTAATGGAATGTTTTACCCGGCGTTGCATCATGAGAAAAATAAACATAACGACCATCCGGTGAGAACATTGGCTCGCCTAAGTCTTTTTGGTCGTTTTCGCGTGCAGTTAGTTGCACACCTTTACCACCCGCTTTGTGGTAAAGCCATACTTCACCAGCACCTAAAGAGCGGCTTGCAGTAAAGTGCTTACGCGCAACTAAGTAGTCACCATCAGGGCTCCAAGCTGGGCTATTTAACAAACGAAATGTTTCGTTCGTTACAGCTTTTTGGTTTTCACCGTTTAAATCCATAACCCAAATATTGTCGCCACCACCTTGGTCTGAAGTAAACGCAATGTGCTTACCATCAGGGCTAAAGCGTGGTTGCATTTGCCATGCAATATCACTGGTTAATTGCGTTGCAGTGCCACCCGACATTGGCATGGTATAAATATCGCCGAGTAGGTCAAACACCACTGTTTTACCATCAGGGCTAATATCTACGTTCATCCACGTGCCCTGCTCAACACTAATTTTAGCGTCTAGGAATTGGCCTTTTGGTGCGTCCACCTGCCATTTGTCGTCATTTGATTGCTCAGCTGCCGCCACTTGCCCAGTTAGAGCAAGTGAAATAGATACAGCGAGCGCTGTATGAAGCATTTTCTTCATTGAAATCTCACTTTTTATTGTTTTGCTTATATGCACACTTTTAAGATTGCACCAAATAGCATAGCAAGATTCCAGTGATTCGTGTTAAACAGACGTAAATAGTCGACTAATGCCACGCAATCGGATCAAACTGATAAAAGCCAACCAGTAAATGATAAATTTCTGGGTCAAACTGTCTTAGCTCAGCGGGTTTTTCTAAGAAGGTTTCGGTGATAACAGCAAAAAACTCTGCCTCATTGGTCGCGCCATAGCTATGAATAACATGAGGCATGCCATAAGCTAAATGGGTTTTGAGTTGATTAAACGCGCGGCTAAATACTTTTGCCCACTTTTGGTAATCTTCGTTACTCGAAAGCAGTGGTGTACCCGTGGTTTTACCGGTTTCTTGGTCGAGCTGATGGGCAAATTCATGAAATACCAAATTATGACCATCACTTGGTAAGCGGTTCCCCTCAAGGACATCATGCCAACTCAATACCAAGGTTCCACCAGGCCATGATTCACCTTGACGCACGGTATTGTGATAACTGACAAGCCCAGCATTATCACGAGAAGTTTGCGGGGCATAATACGCGCTTGGGTATAAAAGGATCTCTTTTACATTACGATACAATGGCCACGGTTTATTAAGCACTAAAACACAGGCATCTGCCGCTACAATCAGCTTCATTGCATCATTAAGCTTAAGACCATCACAACCAATAAAGCGTTTTTCATTTAAAAACCAAACGATGTGACGCTCCAGCTTTTCACGATCGGCATCCGTCATCTTTCGGTAGATAGGCATATATTTTAACAGCAGATTTTTTTGCTGAACATTGAGGGAGTTATTAAGGTATTTTTTCTGCCAAAAGTGATTACGGATATCGTCCCAGCGCCAGTAACACACAACAAAAATTATTAAAAAAAGTATCAAAACCAGGTTAAGCATTACTATCGCCTAAAAAACAATCTTGATACTTTAATGTGTGCAAACAAAAAAAGATCAATTGTTTACACACATTTTTATTTGAAAAGCTGATTAATCGAGCGTAATACAGCCTTGATTATAAATAAAAATTTGGTTTCGACCGTTATTCTTCGCATTGTATAAAGCGTTATCGGCATGTGATAGCAAGCGGTCATAATCAGCAACTTGCGCGTTATCTGCTACACCAAAACTTACCGTGACAGAAAGACTATCTGCTAATTCTGAGAAATCGTAACCCGCTATCTCTAAACGGATAATTTCACACAATCTTGCGGCTTCTTCAGCATTTTTGTATGGGAACAACAGGGTAAATTCTTCACCCCCCCAACGCGCCGCATAGCCTTCATCAGGGAAATTCATACGCAGCAAACGAGCAATTTCACAAATCACTTTATCACCAATTAAGTGCGAGAAATTGTCATTAATCAGTTTGAAGTGATCAATATCCATAATGGCAATACTGAGCGTTTTATTATCACGTTGGAACTGACTAAAGTTTTCAGACAGCCACATATCGAAAGCACGTCTATTCGGTAATTGCGTTAATTGGTCATGATTCGCTAAATGAGCAAAGGCATCGGCTTGCGTTTGCAAATCATGCATTTGCTGTTCAACTTTTTCCGTTAACTCAATTTCAATGCGCTTGTAATGATATAAGCGGTATTTATAAATGGCATAAGCAGCAAAAAGCACAGCAACTAAGACAAATAACTTAAAGCTGGTTTTTTGCCAAAAATAAGGGGCAATTTTAAAACGCAGAACTTGCTCATTATTTTGCCAGTCACTATTTGGGTAACCTGCACGCACTTTAAAGGTATATTTACCTGGTGGTAAATTGGTGTACTCGGTAATGGCCAAGCGCCCCCTGTCTACCCATTGTTGATTGTAACCACTTAGTTGAGTTTGGTAATTTAACCGCCCAGGCATGATAAAACTTAGCCCAGCGTAGTTAAACGAAACACGAGAAACACCAGCAGGTAAGCTCAAAACCTCATTACCAACAGGTAAAGTCATGGGTTTGCCATCGACTTCAAAGCTTTCAATAACCGTCGATAATCGTCGTTTACTGGCTTCTTTTAAGCGCTCTGGTGTCGCAATAGCGACGCCTTTGGCTGTTGCAACCCATACTTGACCATCTGAATGAAGTACAGCAGCAGGGTTTGAACCGCCATTCGCTTGCGCGCTTAGCATGCCATCGCCTTCATCATAAAGCTGCATCGAAACGCTCATTGGTTGAACTTTTTCAGGGTTATCTAAAAGTGCAACTAGCTGAGCTTTGTTCACTTGAATAACACCGCGGTTACTGGTCAGCCACAATGAATCACCTTGCTCTATGACTTGGAATAGCTTATCGACCGGTAAACCTTGGTCTCGACCAAACAAACTCATTTTATCTGTACTGAGATTGTAACGAACGAGACCTCTATCGGTCGCAAGCCACATTTTATAGCCATCTAAGTAAAAGCCGAATGCATATTCAGTGCTGAACTGCTTTGGAAACTCGAGTGTTTTAAACTGCTTTGTCGCTGGGTCATAAATGGACACACCCACTCCCGTGCCGACCCATAACCTGCCATGGTCATCCTCAACAAGGGCCATAATAAAATCACCAATTAAGCCATCTTCGGTGGTGAATAATTCGGTTTGCCCAGCAGGGTCTATTTTGGTTAAACCACCGGCGGTGCCAATCCATAAGTTATCTGCTTTATCGAACAACACAGCACGAACTTCGTTACTGTTCAGGCCATTATTGCGGTTTTTTACTGGGTAAATTTGCCCATTAACTACTTTCATCAAACCGGCAGTGTAAGTACCTAACCAAACACCACCTTGCTTATCCTCGGTTAAACTTAAAACGGATAGTGGGTCTTTTTCATAGGCTTGAGTAAGGGTTGTAAGCTTGCCATTTTCAATGCGATTTAAGCCATTACTGCTACCCACCCACAAGCTGCCATCAGAATGCGATAACACGGTACGCACATAGTCAGATGCAAGCCCACGGCTTTCACTCCAATTAGTAAATGGTGCTTCACGCAAGCGGAATAACCCGGCATTAGTGCCAACCCAAATACTTTTTTCGCGGTCTTGCAGTAAAGATAAAATACGGTTGTTGGGTAAGCCATCATCTGCCGCTAAGTTTTCAAGGCCTAAACTACTGAGTCTGAACACCCCTTTATTGATGGTACCAAACCACAAATCGCCCTGCGCATCTTCGAGTAAGCTAGCAATTGATTCGTTGTTAAGGACAGGATTAATAGCAACAAACTTATCGTTTTTCTTTTGCCATGCGCCTTTTTCAGTGCCGACAATTAAAGTGCCCGAATGAGTAAGTAATAAGGTAAACACAGAGGCATTAGGGAGCCCAGAGTCTTCACTGACCTTACTAACTTGCTTATTCTTTATTTGATAAAGACCATCACTGGTCGCAGCCCAAATAGTCCCTGTTTTGTCTTGTAAAAGACGGTATGCGCTTAGCTTATCAAGCAGTTTTTGCTCAGTGGCAGTTTCAGAAGCGCGGTAAACAATGCCTTGCCCTTCAAGTGCCAGCCATAGCTCACCTTGTTCAGTAACAAGTGCATGGTTAACCATGGCTGATGAACTTGGTAATGCTCGCCATCCCCCTTGTGAGCGAAGCGCAATACCGCCACGGGCACCCACGATATATAAATCACCATTATCCATCGGGATCAGGCTACGTAAGCCAGAATCAGGTAAGCCAGGAATTTCTGTTCGAGTAAAAAGTTTAAACTCACGACCATTAAAACGGGCAAGCCCTTCCCAGGTCGCTATCCAAATGTAACCATCTTTGGTTTGCGTAACGCCATTAATGCTATTGTGAGGAAGGCCGGCGCGAGTGCTCCAAGTCTCTGTAAAATAATCACTTAAAGAGAGGCGTGCAGAATCAGCAAAAGCGCTGAAACACAAGAAAAGAAAAATACAACTAACTACCCGCACCATAAAACTAAAACCCTGATATTTATTATCGTTCTATTCAGTGATGTAGCTCTGTGAAGCCAAAGTCATCCCTAACTTCAGATAATACTACATTAGTTGCAATTTTTACTCACTTTAATGACATTTAGCAACAATCAATTACAAAAATTCGTAATTTTTTCTTGCAGTATTTTCACAAATCGCGCCACATGCAAGCCATCCATCAAAGCATGATGCACATCGATTGAAAGCGGCATCTTGCCAGTTTGTGAATCATATTGACCAAACACAAACTTAGGAATACCAAGACCATGCCCCTCACTTACAGCATGCGAGAAGCCGCTAAAGTTTAACCATGGAAGTACTGAGATATGAATAAGGTCAGGCTGCCCTTCTGTTGCAGCAAATGCATCAGAGAAAAATGGTTTTGCTTTACTTGTTTTACCCACAGCAATAGCGTGTTTTGAAAAGTCTGCCATCGACGCTTGTTTTTCAAAATAACTAAAGCGAAATGTTTCATCTTCTGCAAGCTCGACCACACTTCCTCTTACCGATGACAGTTGTACCGGCAACGAATCAATAATACGGTGGCGCATTGGTGCATAGTCATGACATGCTTCAAGTGTTAGGTAAATATAGCTGTGAAAGAAGGAATACGGTTCTGCTTTGCACTTGTTGTAAAGAGCCGCCATGTCGAGTGAAACACATACATTAAAATATGGCAGAGAAAATTCTTTGAAAAAAGCGAAATGCTGTTTGCGAGGCCAAGTAGCTAGATCGATAGGTGTAATTTCACAAGATGGAGTTTTCATTAGGTGCCCTCGAGATTTAAAAGCCGAGTTTACCTAGCCTGCGTGACTTCGTCACCTTGATGCGATAAATAACAGAGACAAAAAAGGTGCGACTTGCGCACCTTTTTACCTGTAAATTTATCGATTTACTAAATTATAAGCCGTTTTCGATGATTTCTAATGCGAGTTCATCGGCAATTAAATGCGTCGACTTCTGCTCTTTTTCAGAGCGAGCAAAGATTTCTGTTAGCGTATCAAAAATGCCTTCAACGTGTTTCGTTGATGCTTCTGCACTATAACCTTCTGGTGCCGTTTCGTAATAAACGTTGATGATACCACCTGCGTTAATTACGTAATCTGGTGCATATAAGATACCTTTTTCGCGGATGATCTCACCGTGACGAGACTCTGCTAATTGGTTATTCGCACAACCAGCAATAATTGTTGCTTTTAAACGCGGGATAGTCGTGTCATTTACCGTTGCGCCAAGTGCACATGGTGCATACACATCAACATCTAAGTCGTAGATTTCATCAATACCCACAGCCGTTGCATTGAAGTCATTTACAACACGCTCAACAGCTTGTTCGTTGATATCTGTTACAAATAATGTTGCGCCCGCTTCATGTAGGTGTTTACAAAGGCCATATGCTACTGCACCTAAACCTTGCACGGCTACTTTGATACCAGCAAGATCTTGATGACCTCGTTGATGTTGTAAAGCGGCTTTAATACCTAAGAATGTACCATATGCTGTGAACGGTGAAGGGTTACCACTTTTACCTTCAAGGCCTAATACATAGTTAGTTTCTTTATTCATGATAGCCACATCATCACAAGTGATGTTTACATCTTCAGCTGAATAGTAGCTACCGCTTAAACGCTCTAACTGGCGACCAAATGCACGGAAAAGTTGCTCTGATTTAATTTCTTTAGCATTACCGATGATCACTGACTTACCGCCACCAAATGGTAAACGTGCCACAGCATTTTTGTAGGTCATACCTTTTGATAAACGAAGTGCATCAGTAACAGCATCTTCATCAGTTGTGTAGTTCCACATTCTGCAACCACCAACCGCTGGACCTAACTTGGTATTGTGAACCGCGATAATAGCTTTTAGGCCTGATTCTTTATCTGAACAAAACACCACTTGCTCGTGGTTATCAAAGTCGACTTTATTAAATACAGCCACAGTTAAATACTCCGAAATTTTCTTACCCTAAGGGGTGTGAGCGCTGAAAGTGCCGAGACTTTATCACTTCGTTTGCTCCCTTGCCACTAAATGAGATGATAAAACTAAGCAAAGTTCTCAAGCCGAAATAACAACTCAAAAACTAACACTTTATGGAAAAAATATACCAATCAATGTACGCATTAAGCATTGTTAATTCAAAACAAAATATTAACATTACAAACTTTATTACGTGAACGTAAAGGTAAAGTATAGCGTAAAGAAAAAGTGACAAGAAGAATGTGCCGATAAAGCCAATTAAAATCGGCTTTTAAAGAGATGTTAGAGAAATAGCTGAGACTGGTCAGAGCTGAAAAAAAACGGCGCAGGTGCGCCGTTTTTTCAAGAGAGTTGCAAGATGGTTACTTTAATTTGCCATCAAGTTCTTCGATTTTTGCTTTCCAAATAGCAGGACCTTGCGTATGCGCATTGGCGCCTTCACTATCAACAGCAACCGTTACTGGCATATCTTCTACTTCAAACTCGTAGATTGCTTCCATACCTAAATCTTCGAACGCAACAACACGTGCTTTCTTGATTGCTTTAGATACAAGGTAAGCTGCACCACCTACTGCCATTAAGTAGATAGATTTATTGTTTTTGATTGATTCAACTGTTGCAGGACCACGCTCTGCTTTACCAATCATACCGATGATGCCCGTTTTTTCTAACATCATATCAGTGAATTTATCCATACGAGTCGCAGTTGTAGGGCCAGCAGGACCTACAGCTTCATCACCCACTGCATCTACAGGGCCAACGTAGTAGATAAACTTGTTATCAAAATCAACGCCTTCAGGTAAACCTTCACCTGATTGGATCATATCTTGTAAACGTTTATGCGCGGCATCACGACCCGTTAAGATAGTACCAGACAGAAGAACCGTTTCACCCATCTTCCATTCTTGCGTGTCTTCTTTAGTCAGTGTGTTTAAATCAACACGACGTGTACCTTCACCTACTTCAAATGTAACTTCTGGCCAATCTTCAAGTTTAGGCGCTTTAAGATCAGCTGGGCCTGAACCATCTAATGTGAAGTGAACGTGACGAGTTGCCGCACAGTTCGGGATCATAACCACTGGTTTTGATGCTGCGTGAGTCGGTGCCGTTTTAACTTTCACATCAACTACGGTTGTTAAACCACCTAGGCCTTGTGCACCAATACCTAATTTATTAGCACGTTCGAAGATATCGATACGCATTTTTTCTTCTGTTGTTTCTGCGCCGCGCTCAATAAGCTCGTGAATATCAACCGGATCCATTAATGATTCTTTAGCAAGTACCGCAGCTTTTTCTGCAGTACCACCAATACCTATACCTAGCATGCCAGGTGGACACCAGCCCGCACCCATTGTTGGTAATGTTTTTTCAACCCATGCAGCCACATCATCAGATGGGTTAAGCATAACCATTTTCGTTTTATTTTCTGAGCCGCCGCCCTTCGCTGCCACCATTACTTCTACTTCAGCGCCTGGCACTAAGTCGATATGAACAACTGATGGAGTATTGTCTTTGGTGTTTTTACGCGTGCCAGCAGGGTCTGCAACAATTGATGCACGTAATGGGTTATCTGGGTTTAAGTATGCGCGACGTGTACCTTCATCAACCATTTGCTGAACAGTCATGTCTGTTTTATCCCACTTAACATCCATACCTACTTTTACGAAACAAGTAATGATACCTGTATCTTGGCACAGTGGACGTTTACCTTCAGCAGACATACGAGAGTTAATTAAAATTTGCGCAATGGCATCTTTTGCCGCTTTGCTTTGCTCTTTGTTGTAAGCTTTTTCTAAGGCTTGTACGAAATCGAGAGGGTGATAAAAAGAAATGTATTGCAATGCATCTTCAATGCTATCAATGAAGTCTTGCTGACGAATTGTACTCATTACGGGTTCCTTAAGTTTTTATCGCGTAGCGCTGTACGTGATCCTGAGTAAACCGGTGACGAAGATTTACTCTACGGGTTAGTCATGGCATCACTATAAAGGAAATCATAACGCTGCCAATCAAATTTAACTTATGATACCCTCCTCGCCCGTTTCGGGCTAGTTATTCAGGGCAATGTAGATGATAAACGATGAAAATTTGTGCATTAAATTAAATTTAAGTGGTGATTGCATCGCGCTATTTAGTCATTTTGCTCATTTGCCCCATGCAGTGTTGCTCGATTCAGCCAATAGCGAGCATGTAAATAGCCGCTTCGATATCATTGCTATTGCACCATTAAAGCAATTAGAAGTGCGCGAAAATACATGCTTTGTCGACGGCAAAACACAATCAAGTGATTGTTTTAGCTTGATGAAAGAAGGTCTTCAGGAATTTAATCACACAGCTAACCCTAATAACCTACCCTTTACAGGTGGGTGGCTTGGCTATTTTGGTTATGACCTAGGTCGTGTGATTGAAAGCATGCCAAGTACTGCCGAAAACGACATTAACATGCCACAAATGGCTGTAGGCCTTTATCCAGATGCTCTTATTTATGATAAGCAACAACAAAGCTGGTTTTACGTCTGTCAGCCAAATCATAATCGCTTAGCGCTATACCAGCAGCACCTAAACGAAAAGCCAGCAAGTGCAGAGTTCGCGCTACAAAGCGACTGGCAATCAAACATGAGTCAAGCCAGCTACAGCGAAAAGTTCGAGAAAATTCAAGCTTATTTAAAAAGTGGTGACTGCTACCAGATCAACCTTGCACAGCGTTTTAAAGCTGAATTTTCAGGTTCAACATGGCAAGCATATAAACAACTTCGAGAAGCCAATAAAGCACCATTTTCAAGCTATATAAATCACCCTGATGGCGCTATTTTATCTATTTCACCAGAGCGTTTTATTTCGATTAATCAGGGCCAAATAGAAACCAAGCCAATTAAAGGAACGCTCCCTCGTTTGGCTGACTCTGAACAAGACCAAGCGCAAGCAACTCGTTTACAGCAATCAGAAAAAGACCGCGCAGAAAATGTCATGATTGTTGATCTGCTGCGCAACGATTTAGGCAAAGTGGCTCGCCCAGGTAGTGTCACCGTCCCCTCGTTATTTGCAATTGAAAGCTTTCCGGCTGTGCATCATTTAGTAAGTACAGTGCGCGCAGAGTTAGCAGATGGCAAAGATGCCGTTGACCAAATTCATGCCGCTTTCCCAGGTGGTTCAATTACCGGAGCGCCGAAAATTCGCGCTATGGAAATCATAGAAGAGCTCGAGCCGCATCGCCGTAGTGTGTACTGCGGCTCAATTGGCTATTTAAGTGCCTGTGGCAACATGGATACCAGTATCACAATTCGTACTTTAGTGTGCCACAAAGGTGCAATCTATTGCTGGGCTGGCGGTGGCATTGTGGCTGATTCAAAGGTCGACTTGGAGTACCAAGAAACTTACGATAAAGTAAATAAAATACTGCCTTTATTAAAGTAAAAGTTGAAGTAACTACCTTGAATAGCCAGCAAATAATTGCCCGTTTTAGTTTAAGTCAAACCACAGAGCGCCCAGCAACCATTCGCTTTAATGCCGAAAAGCGTGCCAGTGCCGTAATGTTACCTCTGCTTGATGTTAACGACGAAGCGCATTTGTTGCTGTGCAAGCGACCTAGTTATTTACTTCATCACCCGGGGGAGATTTGCTTACCGGGTGGCAAGTATGAAGAACAAGATGACACGTTAATGCACACCGCTCTTCGAGAGCTTAATGAAGAGCTTAACATTGCGACACACCAAGTGACTGTCCACGGTAAATTACATCAGTACGCGACCCTAACCGGTTTCAATATTGAGCCTTTTGTGTGTGTGCTTTGTGAAGGCACAACGTGGCAAGCTGATCCCAACGAAGTTGCTGCCAGCTTTTTACTGCCCTTATCTTATTTAAGTAATCAACAAAATTGGCAACCCCTTCCCTTTGTGCGAAATGGTAAAACCATTACTTTGCAAGGTTTGATGACCCCCCATGGACTGCTTTGGGGAGCAACAGCGAGCATAATTAATAACTTTATAAAACAGCTCGCCCTACCAGTTTAATTATCCTGCTTTTAGGGTTACACAGGCACTTTTAAACGTTATCATGTGGCACCGTTCAAAGGCAGGTAGTATGCCGTTAATAGAAAAATGAGTAGCAAATTATGATCAGTGCATTCGATATGTTTAGTATTGGTATTGGCCCATCGTCATCTCACACTGTTGGCCCAATGCGCGCTTCGCGTTTATTTGTAAACGAACTAGAAGAAAAAAACTTACTTGCAAACGTCACCGATATTAAAGTTGAGCTATTTGGCTCACTCGGCCAAACAGGTATTGGTCACGGCTCTGGTAAAGCTGTGATCTTAGGCCTTGCCGGTTATGATCCAGAAACCATTGATGCTGATTTAGTCGACGATATCCTCGCAAAAATCGAAAAAGAGCAGGTTATTTATTTAAATCAAAGCCATAAAGCCAATTTCCCTAAACAAGGTGCGATTGTATTTCATCGTCGTAAAACATTACCAAAACATTCAAATGCAATGGAAATCATTGCCAGCCAAAATGGCGAAAAGTTATTCAGTAAAGTGTATTACTCAATCGGTGGCGGCTTTATCGTCAGTGATGAAGAGTTCGAGAACGAAAAACAAAAAGCACTCGAAATCCGCGAAGAAAACCCAGCGCCTTATCCGTTTAACACGGCAAAAGAGCTGTTAGAACTGTGCCGTGAGTCAGGTTTTAGTGTATCAACGCTTATGATGCACAACGAAAAAACCCTGCGCAGCGAAAAAGACATCAAAGATGAGCTGTTTAATATTTGGCAAGTAATGAAAGCCTGTATTGAGCGTGGTATGCGTACAGAAGGTATCTTACCAGGTGGTTTAAAAGTAAAACGTCGTGCCCCTAGTTTACACCTTAAGTTAAATATTGAGGTAAACAACGACCCATTACGTGCTATGGATTGGGTTGATTTATTTGCCCTTGCAGTAAACGAAGAGAACGCTGCCGGCGGCCGTGTTGTTACCGCACCTACCAATGGTGCAGCAGGTATTTTGCCAGCGGTATTAATGTATTATCACACTTTCATTAAAGAAGTAGACCGTGATATCGCAACACGTTACTTATTAACGGCGGCAGCAATTGGTATTTTATATAAAAAGAACGCGTCAATTTCGGGTGCTGAAGTAGGTTGCCAAGGTGAAGTGGGCGTTGCTTGCTCAATGGCAGCAGGTGCACTTACTGAAATCATGGGTGGCAATGTAGTACAGGTTGAAAACGCCGCTGAAATCGGCATGGAGCACAACCTAGGCCTAACCTGTGACCCGGTTGGCGGCCTTGTACAAGTACCGTGTATTGAACGTAATGCGATGGGCTCAATTAAAGCAATTAATGCGTCACGCCTTGCAATGCGTGGTTCTGGCGAGCAAAAAGTGACCCTTGATAAGGTAATTAAAACCATGCTCGACACAGGTAATGATATGAAAACGAAATACAAAGAAACCGCTCGCGGTGGCTTAGCAGTTAATATCATCGAGTGTTAATATACAGCACGCTTTCAGCATAAAAAAGCCGCTTTTAAGCGGCTTTTTTATCTCTATTTTACTGGTAACTCAATGTTTTCGAAGAGCTTATCAACATCTTCTTGGTTACGTAATAAGCTTGCTCGCTCAACCAGTTCTTTCGTTAAGTGCGGTGCAAAACGCTCAATAAAATCATACATGTAACTGCGTAAAAAGCTGCCCTTTCTAAAACCAATTTTAGTGGTGCTCGCTTCAAATAAGTGGCTTGCATCAATACAGACTAAATCAGTATCGGTTATTTGATCAATCGCCATAGATGCTACAACACCTACACCTAGACCTAAACGAACATAAGTTTTGATTACATCAGCATCTGTTGCAGTAAAAACAATATGCGGCTCAAGTCCATGTGCATTGAAGGCCTTATCTAACTCAGAACGACCAGTAAAACCAAACACATAAGTAATAAGTGGGTATTTAGCCACATCGGCAACCGTTAAATTATCAGCCTTTTGCGCAAGCGGGTGTGTTTTTGCCACAACAATACTACGATTCCAGTGATAGCACGGCAACATAACTAAATCAGAATATAAATGCAGCGCCTCAGTCGCAATGGCAAAGTCAGCATCACCGCGTGCTGCCGCATCAGAAATCTGCTGTGGCGTACCCTGATGCATGTGCAAAGACACTGCCGGGTACTTTTTCATAAAGCCTTGAATAACATTCGGTAATGCGTAACGCGCCTGAGTATGAGTGGTGGCAATGTTTAGTTTACCTTGATCAGGCAAGGTATGTTCATTGGCAACCGCTTTAATACCTTCAACTTTCGACAATATTTCTCGTGAAATATTAATAATTTCGTTACCGGCACTGGTTACATGGGTAAGGTGTTTGCCACTACGGCCAAAGATCTGTACACCCAGTTCGTCTTCAAGCATACGAACTTGTTTCGAGATCCCCGGTTGCGAGGTAAATAAACTTTCGGCTGTCGCAGAGACATTCAGTTTATGATTTTGGACTTCGACTATATATCTGAGTTGTTGTAGTTTCATGGCTGCATTGTAAACGTTGTTATTGTTTATTTATAAAGGCTGCAAAGCGCAATGCCAAGCGATATTTCATCGCGCTATACATTTATATCGATTGTTTCTAAGGCTAACACATTAAATTACTGCTCGGTAGCCGTGTTTACTCGCAAAATATTCAATAAAGGTGCTAGTTTAGCGCTATACTCGTTATAAAGTAGTAATCGTAATAAGTTTATTCGAGATAACTACCGCAAAACTGTTCAGATCTAATCTTTTTAAGGTAAGATAAAAAAATTAGATAGTTAAAACTGAGATTTAGTAATGATTGTTTCTATCATCATCATGCTCATTGTTGCATTAATCGTGATCGCTTTATGGGTCAGCGCTGTGCAGCAACATAAAGAAAAACAAGAAGCAGAGCGCCGTAAAGAGCTTACAAAACAAAAAAAAATCATTGAAGAGGCAGAAGATGTACTGCTTAACAGTGCCAATATCCCCATGTCTGAAAATATTCTGCGTATTATTCAACGCCGTATTTATGATGCACTTGTTTCAATGGTCGAGCTTTCTCCAAGCTCAAAAGAATTAAAAAACAGACTAAAAGAATCTAAAGAACGCCTAGCCTCTCCTATCGAAGCAAGTAATAGCGATGCATTAGCACTACCAGATAACGACAAACAATTAATAGCTCTAATTCAAGGTATAAAGAAATTACGAGCAGTACTTCGCTCAGAGCATGGTAAAGGCAAGGTAGATAGCCAAGTATTTGTTGCTGAAGATAAACGCCTTGAAAAATTGCAGTTAAGAATCAATGTAGAAAGCCAAATTAAGCGCGGGATTTCAGCTCGCTCAGCAAATATGGTGGGCTCTGCCAGACAGTATTTTGAAAAAGCACTAGCAACACTGACCTCAGTTAGCTATAGCGATGAATATGTAAACTCGAAAAGACAAGAAGTTGAAGGCTATTTAGAAACGATTAGCTCTGAGTTGAAAGCATCAAATGCAACGTCACTAAAGAAGAAAGCAGAACAAGAGCAGGACGATTTAGACGTATTATTCGCACCAAAGAAAAAGTGGTAAACCACTTTTTCTTTGCTTTGTGCAAGTTAAGATAAAAACGCAAACTTAACAATAAACAGCGCTGTTAATACCCACACACTAATACTGATTTCATCTTTTTTACCACATACCAACTTCACGGCAGTATACGAGATAAAACCAAGGGCGATACCGTGCGCAATCGAGAAAGTTAACGGCGTCATCAATAATACCACACTCACTGGAATGGCATCTGTCATATCATCCCAATTTACCAACTTTAAGTTTTGCATCATTAACACAGCAACATATAAAATTGCACCTGCCGTTGCATAAGCTGGGATCATGCCAGCAAGTGGCGCAAAGAACATCATTAACAAGAAACAAATGCCTACAACCACAGCAGTTAGACCTGTACGGCCGCCCACAGACACACCTGCAACTGATTCAATGTAAGACGTTGTTGTTGACGTACCAAGCATTGAGCCTGCAATAGTAGCTGTACTGTCAGCACTTAAAGCACGACCTAAACGAGGCATTTTACCTTGTTCATCAGCAATACCTGCTTTTTGCGTTACAGCAACTAAAGTGCCTGAAGTATCAAACAAATCAACAAATAAGAACGCAAAAACCACTGTTAGCATTGAGATTTCGAATGCTGCTGCAAAATCCAATTGCATAAAGGTTGGTGCAATTGAAGGCGGCATTGAAATAATTCCTTGATACTCCACAAGGTCTAAACCAAGCGCAATTGCGGTTACTAATAAAATACTGATAAGTACGCCGCTTTTCATATTGCGGTATAACAGTGCTGCAATAACAAAGAAGCTAAAAATCGCAAGTAGTGGGCCTGGGGCTGTGATATCGCCTAACTGCACTAAGGTTGCAGGGCTTGCTACGATAATACCGGCGTTTTTCAGTGCAATAAGGGCTAAGAAAGCACCGATACCTGTGGCAATGGCACGTTTTAACACCAGAGGAATAGCATCAATGATCCACTCTCTCACCTTAAATAGGCTTAAGAATAAAAAGATACAGCCAGACATAAAAACTGCACCTAATGCAGCTTGCCAAGTGTAGCCCATGCCCAAAACAACACCATAAGTGAAGAAGGCGTTTAAGCCCATACCCGGAGCAAGTGCTAATGGGTAGTTTGCCCATAAACCCATAATAAAACAGCCAATTGCAGCAGCAATACAGGTTGCTACGAATGCCGCACCTTGATCCATTCCCGCTTCTGCAAGCATTGCAGGGTTAACAAATACAATGTAAACCATGGTAATGAATGTTGTGATGCCAGCAATAGTCTCGCGGCGCACAGAGGTGTTGTTTTCAGTGATTTTGAAAAGTCTTTCGAACATGTTGAACTTTAAGTTGAGATTAATTGGCTAATTTTATCATATTTTATCTCAATAAGAGGACATTTTACCTTGCAATGTTCTAAACTAATAAGGTCTTTTATTTCAAGAAAATAACTAAACTATGTCTGATAATTCGCCAGTAGGCTTAGATTTAGAGCAACAGCTTGATAATGTACTTGCCTTTATTACCCAACCCGATAAAGGGTCGGCGCCAAATAAAAGTACTCAATCTGTTGAAAACGTACTAAACAAAGCTTTGTATTATTTAAAAAATGAACAGCCTCCCCTTGCTGCAAAATGGATGCGCTTAGCAGCTATGGCAGGTAACCATAGGGCGCAATTTTATATGGGGCTGTTTTTCATCAAAGGGCAAGGTGTACCGCACAGTGTTTTTCATGGCGCGGTGTGGTTAAGTCTGGCAAGTAGCCAAGGTTATGAACCTGCAACGGCTGCACTTGATGATCTTAGAAAACACATCAGTACGCGCAGATTACATGATGCGCAAAGCTATGCAGCTACCCTATATGAACAAATCCACCAGCAGCAATTTGCACATTTAATTCCTCGAGATCCTGACGCAAGCTAACACGCGTCAGGTTCTACAACTCATTAATGCTGTCTTGTCAGTTTACTCTCAAATGTTATGAGACCTGCACCAACTACAAACAATAAGATACCTATAAACTCAAGCCACACATGGCCTTTATGGGGCTTGATAATAGGTGTTTTTGAAGTAAGGCTATATAAACGCCTGCCTTGCTCGCCAGATTCTACAAACGAAATACCTTTATAGTCCGCTGAGATAATAAACTTAAAATCATGCCTGCTGATCATTTCTCGACGTTTTGCATCTATTTTCTCGCTGCTTTGTTCTACGAGTAGCGTACGCCAATCATGAAAAATGCCATCTGGTTCATTATCTTTCACTACACCATATGATTTGTACTCATAGAACTTTGTATTGAATAGCTTTTCTTGATGCCCTAAATAAAACATGGCACAGCCTAGCGCACTTAACAGTATGGCAATATAGACGAGTGAACGCTGTTTAATGAATTGCTTATTACTTTGTTGCTTATACCAAGCTTCAATGTCAGGCACATTAATCAACCGAGCTTTATCTACAGAATGTTTTAATGGCTCCATAAAGTCGCAAATTGTTAGATTGAGCGCCATTAATATTGAACGAAATGTGTCATTCGAAGGCACTGATTTATCGTTCTCAAGTTTTGAAAGGTAACTTTGTTCTATTCCAACTTGCTCTGCAAATTCTGGTTGGCTTAGTTTTAGCTCACTGCGATAGTGTTTTAGTTGTGTTCCGAATGTACTCATAACGCATTTCCTTTTTGTTGTGGAGCCGCCATTCTTTGCTATTCATGCAGATATAAAAAGCTGAATAAATAGGAATAATGAAGAATATTAGCAAGATAGGATGAAAGATACGAGATACGAGATACGAGATACGAGATACGAGATACGAGATACGAGATACGAGATACGAGATACGAGATACGAGATACGAGATACGAGATACGAGATACGAGATACGAGATACGAGATACGAGATACGAGATACGAGATACGAGATACGAGATACGTTGACAGTATAAGAGAAAAGTACGTTTTAATGTAAAGACTTATCTAATCATTTGTTTGAGGAAAACAAATGGCGGAGTGGACGGGACTCGAACCCGCGACCCCCGGCGTGACAGGCCGGTATTCTAACCAACTGAACTACCACTCCGCAGTGGTATGTGCATGGGGTAATGCACTTAATTTGTTTATGATATCAAATGGCGGAGTGGACGGGACTCGAACCCGCGACCCCCGGCGTGACAGGCCGGTATTCTAACCAACTGAACTACCACTCCGCAGAGATATCATTGTTATTACTTAATTTGTTGGCGGAGTGGACGGGACTCGAACCCGCGACCCCCGGCGTGACAGGCCGGTATTCTAACCAACTGAACTACCACTCCGCGATACAAATTTTGTAATAAAATAGCGTTTAAATAGTGGCGGAGTGGACGGGACTCGAACCCGCGACCCCCGGCGTGACAGGCCGGTATTCTAACCAACTGAACTACCACTCCGCAGTATCTAATGCTATTTATTTTTCCTATTGGCGGAGTGGACGGGACTCGAACCCGCGACCCCCGGCGTGACAGGCCGGTATTCTAACCAACTGAACTACCACTCCGCAAAGGAAAATGTTTTACAACCATAAGTTGTGTAAGTAATTGGCGGAGTGGACGGGACTCGAACCCGCGACCCCCGGCGTGACAGGCCGGTATTCTAACCAACTGAACTACCACTCCAGCGCATACTTACAAATTGTCGAAAATTGGCGGAGTGGACGGGACTCGAACCCGCGACCCCCGGCGTGACAGGCCGGTATTCTAACCAACTGAACTACCACTCCACATTTTCGTTGCTGACTGAGTCTCCCCTGACAGCGGCGTGAATAATACGAATCACCCTCTGGTTCGTCAAGGGGTTTTTTGTATTTTTACAGGTTTTTTAGTCATCTGACATCGAAAGGTTTAAAATTTCACCTGATTTGTCATTTTTTGAGCCATTTTTGCCAACTTCATTTTCATTCGCTGCTTGCTCATCATTTTCGGTTTGATTTTTTTTCTTTAAAAACGGTAAAGAAATTTTAAATTTCAGCGGTTTCTTCTGAACAAAAATTCTAATTGCCAGCCAACCTAATAAAAGGACGGTTAAATTTCCAACAACAATTAAGGTCACCATGAGCATGGTGGACGCTTTTTGTTCTTCTTCAAGAATTCGTTGTTGCTCTGCTTGCGCTTCTAAATCGATTTCAGGGCGAACAATTTCTGGTACAACTTCAATTGGTCGCTCAATTTCAAATTTATAAGTAGGTAACGTCGCCATAAATTCACGGTCATTTATGTTGCTACCAAATACAGAGAGCTCAACACTGTATCGTCCCCAATCATAATTTTTAATTGCAAGCTCTCGTGTTTGCGATTTATCAGCATCTAAAGAGAACATTTGCTCTTCATTATTGGGGTAATATATTTTTCCTTGAATAAGTACAGTTTCTGGTTTAACGATTTCAGGATTTAACGAGATCGTTAAAATGTGGTCATCTTCATCTTGCTCAGCAAGTGCTACTTCATAATCAAAAGGCGGCTCATGCACGACTATTGGTTTTTGCACCACGGTACGCTTTAGTATAGGCGTTTCTATATATAGCTCTGGTTGCCACTCTCCTGCCGGAAAGACCAGTTTAAACTCACCGGTAAACACACCATCAAGCGGACGCTCATCAAAGCCACGGCCATCATCTCTAAAATCGGTAACACTTTGCGTGCCCGCACCAAAGTTTGCGTAATCACTATTATTAGTGCTGACAAAATCAACGTGCAAACTTATCACATCGCGAAACTGGCCAACTTCTATTGGTTCACCATCATTTAATACGCGGCCAGTCAGCTTTACTGTTTCACCACGAAACAGCATAGGCGGGAGTGGATCAACATTAAGCTCTATTTCACCTAGCACCATAATACGGCTATCTGGCAAGATACTGCCGACCACTTGCCAAGGGCCAGGCATAGGGTTGCTAATGGTGATCAGGTCGTAGCTCAGTTCATCATGCCAGTCGAGGTCATCATTGTTTACTGAGTCAGTAGCGTAATACTTAGTGCCGTCAGGGCGTACTAAAACAACGGCAGGAGCACCGCGTTTACGAAAGAAGAGTAAGGTTACTTTATCGACTTTATGGTCAATACGAAAACGGTTCTCTAGCAGGGGAATTTCATTTTGCACCCCATCACGTTCTAATGGGGTTATTTTATCTTGCTCGTTGGCAAATCCCGCTAAGGGAATTAAACACACTAATCCTGCTAGTAGTTGTTTTCTCATTTTATTACCTTATTCTGCACGCCATAGGCATTGGCCACCCTTTGCAACCAAGTCTAAACGCTCTTCGTGAGCGGCGTGCTCTTGTTCTGTTGCTCTTAATACCACAAGCGGTGCTCTATCAGCACTTAGTCGGCGAATACCACCAGCTTGTTGAGTTGAGCCTTCATCTTTATTTTGATTAAGATTCAGCTTTACTTGCCCACCCGTCATCGACAGGTAAACATCGGCTAAGATCTCAGAATCCAGTAAAGCGCCGTGTAACGTACGCTTTGAGTTATCAATATCGTAACGACGGCAAAGTGCATCAAGGTTATTCTTTTGACCTGGGTGCAAGTCACGCGCCATTTTTAAAGTATCAAGTACAGTACATACATCGGCAGTATTCGGAAAACCTTGATTTAACAATGCAAACTCATTATCCATGTGGCCGATATCGAACGCTGCGTTATGAATAACAAGCTCAGCCCCACGAATATACTCTAAAAACTCATGGGCAATTTGGTGGTACAGGGGTTTATCACGCAAAAATTCATTGGTGATACCGTGAACGTCTATTGCTTCTTCTTCTATTTCACGTTGTGGATTGATATACACATGAAAGTTGTTGCCAGTAAGACGGCGATTTACAAGTTCAACACAACCGATTTCAATAATGCGGTGGCCTTGCTTTGGGTCAATACCCGTGGTTTCTGTATCTAAAACTATTTGTCTATGTGCCATATCGTCTTAAGCCTGACTCTGGTATCTTTCTATATTCACTTTATTGTACACAATATCAAGGTAAAACAGTGCAGAAAACCGTAGAGATTTACACCGATGGATCATGTTTAGGAAATCCAGGGCCTGGAGGGTATGGCATCGTGATGCGATACAACGGCCACGAAAAGCAGTTAAGTCAAGGCTACACCCTAACAACAAATAATCGGATGGAAATGCTCGCAGCTATCGTTGCACTAGAAACCCTCACCCGCTCTTGTCACGTCATTCTGACGACCGATAGCCAATATGTGAAACAAGGCATTGAGTCATGGGTTGAAAATTGGAAAAAGCGTGGCTGGAAAACCGCTGCTAAAAAACCAGTTAAGAATGTCGATTTATGGAAACGACTCGATGCTGCCTGCCAACAACACGAGGTAGAATGGCGTTGGGTAAAAGGCCATAGCGGTAATAAATACAATGAGATTGTTGACGATCTTGCCCGCGAAGCAGCTGGCAGCGATCAATTACTTGAAGACACAGGTTACGACGGTAATTAAAGCCCCTTGAAATAAACTTGGCGCAGGTCGTTTTATATTTTTGTTATATGTTATAAGATTTAGCTATAACTAAATATAAAGGATTCATTATGGCTCTGCGCATTCACTCTTTTTTTCATCAACAAAGCGCCACTCTCTGTTACCTAGTCAGTTGCGAAAGCACTAAACAGTGCTTGCTAATTGATGCGCCAGCTGATTTTGATATGCCAAGTGGCGAATTAAGTTTTACCACCGCCAATGAGATCATTAACTATATAAAGACTGAGCAGCTGACACTACAATGGCTCCTTGAAACTCATGCCCATGCTGATCATATCACTGCAGCAAGTTACATAAAGCAGCAATTACAAGACACACACCCTTGTAAACTCGGCACGGGTGAAGGGATCACACAAGTGCAACAACACTTTAGCCAACTTTATAATCTTGATATGCCATGTAATGGTGAACCTTTTGATGCTTTATTTGCTGATAAAGCACAATTTCAGTTAGGTGATTACACAGTAGATGTGATTGCCACACCGGGCCATACACCTGACAGCGTGTGTTTTCACATTAATGGCAATGTATTTGTTGGCGACACCTTCTTTATGCCAGACAGTGGCACAGCCCGCTGTGATTTCCCAGGAGGCAGTGCCGGTGAGTTATATGACTCACTACAGCGAATTTTAGCTTTTCCTGACGATACCGTACTTTGGATGTGTCATGACTATCAACCAGATGGCCGCCCTCTTGCGAACAAAACCACAGTGAAAGAGCAGCGTGAGCAAAACATTCATTTAAAAGGCGATAAACAAAGCTTTATTGCGACTCGGGAAGGCCGCGATGCAACCTTGGCTGTACCAAAGCTGTTGCACCCTTCTATTCAATTAAATATTCGTGCAGGCCAGTACCCAAGTAAAACAGACACGCAACAACACTATTTAGCTATCCCGCTCACAGTGCTGCTTTGATGTTTGCCTGAGCCCTGCTCCTTTTACCGGCGAAAATTGCGGCCTTGCATGCCATTTAGGTTTAATTGGTGTCAGCGGGGCCACACGTTTTCGAGCCACCAGCATATAAACACTGCCCATTGGCTTTAAATATTGCTGGCCAAAGCTGCGCCACGCCGCAAAACGTGACAAACGGTTGCCTCTTGCAAGCGATGAATGGATAAATCGCTCGTCCGAAATAATCTCAAAGCCTAATAGATTCAACCAGTCTTTTACTCGTGATGGCGTAAAAAAGCGCCCTGTCCAAGGTAACTTTTGGCGACTAAAAGGTAAAAGCTGCGCCAAGCCACACAAGCTAAACGGGTTAAAGCCCGTGATCACCAGATAGCCACCGGGAATTAAAGTACGATGTGCTTCACGTAAGATGTGGTGTGGATCAGAATGATATTCTAAGCAATGCGATAATATACAAGCATCAACACTGTGCTCATAAAAAGGCAGCTCGTCTACATCAGCAATAACACCTGTAAATAACCCCTGCTCTGCTACACAAACTTGATGCTTAATAGGACTTTCACTGGTTGCCAGCTCGCCACTTAAATTACCAAGTTTGAGCATGTGATAGCCAAACATGCGTGGCAACCATGGCGTTAGCTTACGTTCAATTTCAGCACGTAAATAGTCGCCATGAGGGAACTGCTGCCAAGTGTATGGCTTAGGACCTTCTTGAAAACTAAGGGCTGGTTTCATTTTCTGAGCTCGTTATACTGTGTGTTAACTGTCACTTTATAGAGCAATTAAACATGGTGCAAGTTAAAGCAATTAAAGCCTTTTCTGATAATTACATTTGGTGCATCAGCAATGAAGCTGAGCAAACAGCCTGGGTCGTCGACCCAGGTCAAGCAGAGCCTGTTTTAAACTACCTGAGCGAGCATAACTTAACACTTAGCGGTATTTTGATTACTCACCACCATTATGATCATACCGATGGTGTGGCTGCACTGGTTAAGGAATTTCGTGATATTCCGGTTTATGGGCCAAGACATAGCCCTTTTAAAGGTATTACTCATGGCGTATCAGAAGCGGATAAAGTCACTGTGTATGATTACACCTTTACTGTGCTTGCGACACCTGGTCATACCCTAGACCATGTTTGTTACATTAATGACGAATTAAGTTTTACTGGCGACACCTTATTTAGTGCTGGCTGCGGACGATTATTTGAAGGCAGCGCAGAACAAATGTGGCACTCGTTATGTAAGCTAAGAGCCCTGCCAGATGAGTGTAAAATCTACTGCACCCATGAGTACACGCAAGCCAACTTAGCTTTCGCAAAAGCCGTTGAACCAAATAACGAATACCTTATCAGCTACAGTGAAGAAGTAGATGCGCTGCGTGCCAAAGACGAAATAAGTTTACCAACTCAATTAGGTGTTGAAAAACAAATAAATCCATTTTTACGTAGCAATATAGCAACAATCACTGATGAGCTTCCTGATGAGCTAAAAATTAATTTGGATCTGAATGAACCTTGGCAACGCTTTGCAGGTCTCAGAGCCTGGAAAGATAACTTTTAAAAAAACGTAAACACCGGTAGTTACAATTTTGTATATTTAGATCAGCATCTTGCAATAATAAGCTGACATAAACTGGTCATAAAGTGGCAATATGTTCTCAGAGCAGGTAATATTCGCCGAGTTTTTTTACCTGATGTATGGGTATATATGTATAAGTCTCCTTTAGTTTTATCACTTGCGTTGATTTTAAGTGGCTGTCAATTAACAGCTTCTGATTCAGCAAGTACAGATGTTGCAAGCAATAATGTTGAGCAACAATTAGACGGCGCAAGTCCGAGCGATATCAATGATGCATTGATGATTAACGCTCAATATCAACAATTAACCGATATTGATGAGCCGCCTCCTGTATTTGATGATGTATGGGAACGTATTCGTTATCAGCTTTCGATTGATGTGCCACAAAACCGCCCAGTTGTTGCTGAGCGCAACTATTATGCACGTCATCAGGCCTATTTAGATCGAATCTCTAAGCGAGCTGAGCCTTATTTATACTTTATTGTAGAAGAAGTCGAAAAGCGTCAAATGCCAATCGAAATTGCGCTTTTACCTATTGTAGAAAGTGCGTTTGACCCATTTGGTTATTCACATCGCAGTGCTTCTGGCATTTGGCAATTTATGCCACAAACCGGTGAGCGTTTCGATTTGAAACAAAACTGGTGGTATGACGGTCGCCGTGACATTGTACAATCGACCCGTGCAGCGCTAGATTACTTATCATATTTACACAAAACCTTAGAAGGCGATTGGCTAAATGCCATTGCAGCCTATAACTCAGGTGAAGGTCGTTTACTGCGTGCCATTAAAAAGAACCGTAAAAAGCATTTACCAACGGATTTTTGGTCACTTGATTTACCAAGAGAGACCACTGCCTACGTACCTAAGCTGTTAGCGCTGTCTGATCTAGTAAAACGCAGTGACGAATTTGGTGTTAAATGGCAACCAATTATTAATGCTCAAGTCGTTGAAGCAGTTAATGTCGGGAGCCAAATTGACTTAGCACTTGCCGCTGACATGGCAGGTATTAGCTTAACAGAGCTTTATCGTTTAAACCCTGGCTTCAATCGCTGGGCGACAGATCCAAATGGCCCACACTTTTTATTATTACCGTCTGATAAAGTTGAAGCGTTTACTGACAAGCTTGCAAAAACAGAGCAAAAAGACCGCCTACGCTGGCAGCAATATGTGGTAGCACGCGGTGACAGTTTATCTGTGATTGCGAAGAAGTTTTCGACAAGCACAAACGCTATTAAAACCCTGAATAAGCTTTCATCGAATACAATTCGTGTTGGTCAGCAATTACTTGTGCCACTGAGCGATGGTGAGATTAATAGCCAGCATTTACCAAAATCAGTGCGTATGGCGGCTAATAAAGCAACACGTAAAAAGCTAAGCCATAAAGTGGCCAGTGGCGATACACTGTGGGATATCAGCCGTGAGTACGATGTGACCATAGCTGAACTTGCAACATGGAATAAGCTAAAAAAAGACGCTGTACTGCGTGTTGGTCAAAAGCTAACTGTGTATAAGCAAGAAAAATCACAACTTGCTGCTACACAAATCAAAGAGCGCACCATTACCTATAAAGTTCGTCGTGGTGACTCGTTAGCGCGCATTGCTGCTAAGTTTAATGTGTCTGTAGAAGATATTATTAAATGGAACTCATTAGCTGGGCAAAAATACATTCAACCTGGGCAAAAGCTTAAATTAAAGGTTGATGTTCGAAGCGCTTAATTGCTTCATCCAATATCAAAAAAAAGAGCGCCTAATGGCGCTCTTTGTCTCTCTCATTTAGTATTTATGCTTCAAAGCCCATAAGTGTAATAACTCATTGGCAATGGTCGCTGCGGCAATCGCCGTTAATTCACTTTGGTCATAGGATGGCGACACTTCAACCACATCCATACCGACCATATTAATGCCTTTCAATGCACGAAGTACTTTGAGTACTTTATCGCTGGTTAAGCCACCACATACTGGCGTGCCTGTCCCTGGAGCGAATGCGGGATCAAGGCAGTCAATATCAAAGGTTAAGTAAACAGGTAAGTCACCGATGCGCGCTTTGATTTGCTCTGCGATATCTTGCGCTGGCAAATCATTGGCTGCCATTGCATCAATCACCGCAAACTCATGTTTGCTTTGATCAAAATCAGTACGAATACCAATTTGAATACTGTGATCAACATCAATAAGCCCTTCCATCGGCGCATGGTAAAACATGGTACCGTGATCATAGCGCGAACCATTGCTGTAAGTATCTGTGTGGGCATCAAAATGTACTAATGCCATTTTACCGTGTTGTTTTGCATGAGCACGCAGTAGCGGCAAAGTCACAAAGTGGTCGCCACCTAAACCTAATAATGTTTTACCTTGGCGAAGAATTTGCTCAGCGGCTAATTCTAACTGCGCGGTAAAATATTCTGGGTCGCCTACTGGGTAAGTAAAATCCCCCGCATCAGCTAATTTTAAACGCTCAAACAACGGAAACGTCCACGGGTACTTGGTTTCTTCCCATGCGAGGTGCACTGAGGCACGACGAATTGCGTCAGGCCCTAAACGTGCACCAGGGCGACCTGAGGTCGCCAAATCAAATGGTAAACCTAGCACCACTACATCAGCATCGATTGCAGTGATGTTTTGCACCATCGGCTGACGTAAAAACGTCATGCCGTTTGAGTACAATGAATGATCTGTGTGGTCAAACAATGTCGACATTGCTTATAACTCTTCTAAATAAGTGTAACCGTTTAAGCCAGTTTGCAGCTCATCTAATACGCTTTGCTGCTCAGTTTCTGGCAATTTAGCTGCCACCAGCTGGGCATAAGATTGCTGGAAGCTTTCTACATCTAAATGTACGTAACGCATCATGTCTGCAACGGTATCACCTTCGTTAACTTCAGTGATTTGCGCCTGACCTTGCTCATCCATTTTTATAATTGCACTATGTGTGTCGCCAAATAAGTTGTGCATATCACCTAAAATCTCCTGATAAGCACCCACTAAGAAAAAGCCCATTAAATAAGGTTTTTCTTCGCTAAAAGCTGGCACAGGTAATGTGCTTTCAATACCTTGACCGTCGACATAGTGCTCCATAGCACCGTCTGAATCGCAAGTGATATCAAGTAACACAGCGCGTTTTTGTGGTGCTTCTGTTAAACCACTTAGCGGTAGAACAGGAAACACTTGGTCAATACCCCACGCATCCGGTAATGACTGGAACAATGAAAAGTTCACAAAAAACTTATCTGCTAAACGCGCATTTAATTCATCAATAATCGGGCGATGAAAACGGTTTTTGTTATCCATATGTTTGTTAAGTTCATAACATACACGTAAGTTAACTTGCTCCGCCCATGCTCGCTCTGTTAAATCTAACAAACCAAGTGCAAACTGATTATGTGCTTCGGCTAAATCGCCTTGGCTATCATGATAAATTTCGATTAATGCACGGTCATCATTGTCACCACTTAACTGTTGCCATGATGTCCACATATTCTTTAACAATAGGGGTGCATCTGCTGCTGGCGCTTGAATGTCTTCTGGTACATAGCTTTCGGTACCAATAACATTCGAAATCAACACAGCATGGTGCGCTGTTAACGCACGACCTGATTCAGAAATAATGCGCGGCATTGGCTGCTCATATAACTTACAGGTATCACCAATGGTGTATACGATGTTATTAGCATATTCACTTAGGCTGTAGTTCATTGAGTTATGTGACTGGCTACGAGTACCGTCATAATCTACCGCTAAACCGCCACCCACATCTAAGCAATCAATTTGTGCACCTAACTTGCGTAACTCACAGTAAAAACGCGCAGCTTCACTCACACCTAAACGAACATCGCGGATGTTTGCCATTTGCGAGCCTAAGTGAAAGTGTACAAGTTGGATCAGATCGAGTTGATCAGACGCTTTTAAGCGATTAACCACACTGAGTACTTGCGAGGCCGATAAACCAAATTTTGATTTTTCGCCACCACTTGCTTGCCACTTGCCCTTACCTTGCGACGCTAAACGTACACGAATACCAATGCGTGGCTTTACGTTTAACTCTTTAGCTTGGCTAAGCACCATGTCTAGCTCAGACAGTTTTTCAAGAACGATGTAAACCTTGTGTCCTAGCTTTTCGCCAATCAATGCTAAACGAATGTATTCTTGGTCTTTGTAGCCATTACATACAATTACCGCACTGGTTTTTTCAGCCATCGCTAATACAGTTAATAGCTCAGGCTTACTGCCCGCTTCTAGGCCCAATTGTTTCTTTTCAATATCAGCTTGGCTTGCAACAATTTCTTCAACAACTTCACGCTGTTGGTTTACTTTAATTGGGTAAACAAGCAAATAGTCTTTTGGGTAACCATAGTTTTCAATCGCCGTGTTAAATGCCTGACATAAGCTATGTACACGATGATGTAAAATTTGTGGAAAACGAACCAACGCAGGCAAGCTTAAGCCTTTATCTTGTAACTGCTGTGCGATATCGATTAGTGCAATGGTTTGCTCTGGGGCATGGGCCTTTGGCGCAACATACACATCACCTTGATCATTAATACCAAAGAAACCTTGGCTCCAATGACGAACATTGTAACTCGTGCGAGCTTGTTCTAGTGATGTTGTTTCTTTCATCTATCTTTCTCTTTTATTTTAGTAGTGCCGAAATCGGCAAGGGTTGTTGCCGCGCATTAAAAGAAAAATAGTGATTCAAGTCCAACAAGAATTTTTACTCGTAACGAGTGATTTTTGATGTGAAAAACTAATCGATAAACTCCAATATTATTAGGGTTTAATTTGGTTGTTAGATTTTAAAATTCCTTTAGATGGACAGGCACTCAATATGGCAAATGAGCAATTTTTTAAAGAACAGTCACTGTAAAAATATATGTTCGAAAATATGTGTTAGTGAAATCCATCTTCATTTCAGTGGACAGGCACTACTTTTGTGATTTCATCAGCTTTTGAAGAGTTTGACCCTAGTTGCCTCCACGCTTCATATTGCTCATTGCCATGCCACGTAATACCAATATACTCTTGCCAGTTTTCGAAATCTGTTGTGCGATATTTTTCAACACCACAGCCACCTGCGCCAAAAGCAGTGCGGCAAATTTTTACAGTAAGATGAGTACCGTCAAAATTCAGCTGTGATTGCTTATTATTGCAAACACTTAAAGGACGAGTAGGAAGTGTAAGAATTACTTTTGTTTTTATAGTGTCATTATGATTGAAGACACCAGTGAGGGAATGACATGAGTTTAAGTAAAACTTAGTACTACCAACAGTAAGGTCGGCTTGCTTATTTTTAGTAAAATTAGATAGCTTCGGTTTATCACCGCAAGAAGCTATCAATAAAATCATAGTAAAACATAAGATTTTTAAGGAGTATTTATAAATTAAGGTGACCTCACTAAAACATGGCTTAACACTTAAATTATTGGTTAAGCCCTAACTCCATAAATAAACTTTGTGGATTTTCGCTGTAATTCCCAAACGGACCACAACGATTGAAACCTAAGTTTTCGTATAGGCTAATAGATTCTGTTTGCTTAGGACCTGTTTCTAATCGAATAAGCGGAATGAGTTGCTCACCAGCTTGATGCAATAAAATTTGCATAATTCGACGTGATAAGCCTTTACCACGGTAACTTGGTTTTACATATAGACGGCGGATTTCACCGTATGGAGGGTTGCCTTCTTGCATCACTATTGCGCCACATGCAACGATACCATCTTCATTTTTTAAGCCTATAGCATAAACATTAGGCTCAGCTAACTCTTCAAGACTTAGAGATTGGGCTGTAGCAACAGGGTATAATGAGTTTATGAGTCGGTCTATATCAGAAAACACGTTAACTACTTCAGGATCATGTGGATTTAAATCGACTAACTGCATAAAACTCCCATTTTTATATGTCGTTTTTGTTAATGATGTTAACAATAATATCGGATATTAGTCTGATCCTCTACTCTTGTTTTCAATATTCATTTTTATAGGTACTGTTCAGACCGCCATACTATCGCTTAGTTCAACGGTATGTAACTGAAAAAACGCCCAGTTGATAAAAATTAAAGTCCAACCTACACCACCCTATTTAGGATTAATGCTTTCTGCTGACAAATTTTAACAAGACAGTCACTTAAAAATAAAAGCCTTAGAGTTGAAATGAAATTCATCTTAGTTTCAGTTGAAAATGACTTCGCAGAACCACTTATTTAGAAAGTACTGATTTATTCTTAAATTTTGGGACCTATTTCAATATGTATGAGAACCTCTAGACATACTAAAGCAGTGAACTTAAATCCTTCTTACAAAAATCACATAGAAATTAGCTAGCAAACAATAATCGACTATTAGTACAGTTACTTCGTCGCCTGCGAGCAGTTTTACTACAATAACTTTCAATTGCACCTACTCGACCTACAGCTCCATGAAATAAGTTTTCAAAGTGGGTTGTTAGTGTTAACCATTTTTCCGGTTCGAAATTCAGCCTTTCAAGAATAGGAGGTAAATGATGTTCTATAAATCCGGGCTTATTAGTACAAATACAACGCCCAGTTTGCTCTACCAGTAGCAGGTATGACTTTAACTCAAAAGGTATTCCCTTTGATTTATACTTACTCATAACACCAATAAAACGAGCTAGTACCTTAGGTTGCTTTGACTCCTTCATGCTCTGGCATCGCTTTTTAAAACTGGTATAGTCCGATTGCTCCGGCGTGCTCGCAGCTTTAGCACGAACAGGGTTTAAGTCAACATAGGCCATACATGCTAAAAGCGCTGATTCATCAAGCAATGCTTGGCTCTTAAAGCGTCCTTCCCAAAAGTGACCCGTACACTCGTCTTCTTTATTTGCACGCCTGGCAATATATTCATTTAGCATTCGCATGAACCAACTAATGCTCGAAAGACGCGCTCTGTATTCAGCAACCTCTTTATTTAAGAAGACTTGTTGGCCGTCACTTAAAGGCTGACCATGAAGGAACTTTTGACCTAAAGGCGTCATTTTACTGAGCTTAAACCAGCGTAAAAGAATGGCTTTATCCGATAACCTATTTGCTTTTTTATCATCAACATAAAGCACAATATGAGTATGATTGCTCATCACCGCATAAGCACATACATCAATACAAAATACCTTTGCAAGAGCAAGCAGGCGCTCTTCAACCCACCATCTGCGATGTTCATATGATTTACCTGTGAGTACGTCTTCCCCGCAAAGGTAGGCACGCCTAACACAACGGGATACACAATGATAATATTTGGTGTTCGACAAACAGATTTGCCGCTTCCTTGCTAAAGCCATCGTCCACTCCTTGAACTGATAATTTGAAATGCATTAGCTGTAACTAAAGTGTAGACAAAAATTTTTATGCTGCAAGAGCACTTAAATGTAGTGACTGTCCATTTAAATTTGTTCCTCTAGATTTCAACTAAGTACTGGGCTTAAAATGACTGTCCACGTAAAGAGTTAAACACTTTGTTACGGAAAAAAGCTGTTCAAATATCGTTAAAACCATATACTGCAAACAACAAGAAAAAAGATGAGGTTTTCTCGTGCAGTTCACTCAAGGTATGGAATACTTCTTTTCTGGCTTTAAGTTAATTAGCCAAAAGGGGTTGAAACGTTTTGTACTTATTCCTTTAACAATCAATATCCTGCTTTTTGGTAGTTCGCTGTTTTTTTTATATGGCTGGCTTACCGATGGCTTTGCTTACATGAACTCGTTATTACCCGAATGGCTTAGCTGGCTCGAATGGCTAATGTGGCCGATTGCCGTGCTGGTGATTTTATTTAGTTACAGCATGCTCTTTACGGTAATCACTAATTTTATAGCAGCCCCATTTAACGGCCTACTCAGTGAAAAAGTTGAGCTTTACTTAACAGGGCAAAAAATTAATGACGACAGCCTTTTCGATACAATGAAAGATGTGCCACGTATGCTCGGCCGAGAATGGACAAAACTGTGCTATTACCTACCACGTGCTATTGGCTTTTTTATTTTGTTGTGGATTTTACCTGTGATCGGGCAAGTTTTATGGGTGTTATTCACCTGTTGGATGTATGCGGTGCAATACGAAGACTACGCGTTCGATAACCATAAAATTAGCTTTAACGAAATGAAAAATGACTTAAAGCAAAAGCAAACACTTTCTTATGGTTTTGGATTAGCGGTAATGATTTTAACTGCAATTCCATTCATAAACCTTATTGTCATGCCTGTTGCAGTGTGCGGCGGTACTCGTTTATGGGTCGATAATTATCGTAGTAAATACCGTTAAAATTTAGGTTTTCTGATACCTAATAAAAAGGCCAATAGTGTGAGCTATTGGCCTTTTTAATTTCAAATTAAGGTTAACTATAGAGGCTTTGCGGCACCTTAGTGACATTTAAATGTACGGTGACTTCTTCACGGTCATGATATAAATGCTTGGCTTGTAATTCGTAACTTACACCATACTTTTCAAGCTCTTCTTTAATCATTTTTAAACACTCGTAAACGCTATCAAAACGTTTTTTCATCGGTAGTTTAAGATTAAAAATAAGCTCTTTTGCGTAGGCATTCACCGCCCAATCTATCATTAGATTGGTCACTTTAGCCGGCTTTTCTACCATGTCACACACTAACCATTGAATATTGCGCTTTTCTGGGCGGTATTTAAAACCATCTACTCTAAAGTGCTTAACCTGACCAGTTTCCATCAAGTCATCATTCATAGGGCCATTATCGATTGCGCTTACAAACATTCCACGGCGCACTAGCTGATAAGTCCAACCACCAGGGCAAGCACCTAAATCAACACCTCGCATGCCAGGTTGCATACGCTCTTCAGCTTCATGAGGTGGAATAAATACGTTAAAAGCTTCATCGAGTTTTAACGTTGAGCGGCTTGGCGCATCATTAGGCATACGTAAACGCGGAATGCCCATAAAGAAAGGCGAATTATTAAATGTGTATGAGTAGCCAACATAAGCACTGTCGTTTGCTAAAAATAACACATGCATAACGGGTTTTTTCTCGGCAAGCTCGCGTGTTACCTTCGAGCGCTTTTCAAGCGATTTTTTCAGTGGCGTCGAAATCTTCTTGCAGAACTTACTAAGCTCTTTACCTTCATTGGTGTCTGGCGTTTCTACACGTAGGTCACCACATTCAGGAAACTCAGCGACAGCTTCAACAATAGCACTTACACGGTCTTCAAGTGGCATGTTATCGACTAAGGTGCCAGTAAACCATTGGCGAGCAAATACCATATTCTTGAAATCTACTTTTTTGATGATTTCTTCACCGTGGCTTGCATCAAAACATTCGTAAACAACAATACCTGTATTTGGTTTTGTTTTTACGTAACCTGCAAAGCCTTGTTCAGCAGCCTGAAAAGTAATTTCAGCAGCGGCATCATTTTCAAAACCACTGCGACAATAAATAACTACACTCGACATAGATAACCCTTAAAACTTATATCGTGCTGCTTGAACTAACAAAATAGCCCAACCAATAATAAAACAAACACCGCCAATTGGGGTGATAGGCCCAAGCCACTTCATGCCCGTTAGTGCGAGTAAATACAAACTACCGCTAAATAACACGGTACCTGCGATAAAAAATCCACCAGCCCAGCTTAAGTTCATGCCCCACTTAATTAAGATAGCAATTGCTATCAATGCAAGGCCATGCACCATTTGGTATTCAGCAGCGGTTTTAAAAATTCCAATCGCATACTCAGAAACGCGGCTTTTTAAACCATGAGCAGCAAATGCGCCAAGCATCACCGAAAGCATGCAAAATAAGCTACCAATCATTAAATATAGTTTTATCATTGCGCATCTCCAGCCGCTAAATTCATAATAAACTGCGCTGCATAATCCGCAGCTTGCTGTAAGTTTTCTTGCTCTGTAATGCCACTTTTTTTGCGAGGTTTTAATGAGTGGTCACCATCTTTGAGAAATTTAATCTCTGGCGGATTAACCATTTCAAGCTCAGCGAGTTCTTGCTGATTACCAAATGTATCACGCTCACCTTGCAGGACTAAAAAAGGGCATGGCATATCAACAAAATGCTCTATACGCAGTTTTTCGGGTTTACCCGGTGGGTGAAACGGATAGCCAAAAGCAACCACGCCAGCAATTTGAGCTTGGTCCTGCTCGGTACAAAGCATAGAAGCCATACGCCCACCCATAGATTTCCCCCCAATAAATAGCGGTAAATCTGGCTGGCGCTCGGCTAAAACTTCACTAAAGTAGCCAAGTAACTTAGGAGCACGCTCGGGTGGCCTACGCTTGCCTGTTTCTTTTGCAATTTGCATATACTGAAAATCAAACAAGGCTACATCAATCTCATGCTGACTAATCAAGTTAGCCATTGTTTGCATAAACTCAGAATCACTACCTGCCCCTGCACCATGGGCAAATATAAATTGTGCACGCGCCTTGCCCGTTGCACTTTTAAACCACTGTAACATGTTAATACTCTTGTTCTTGCTCAACTAAACTCAGCATCCAGTCTTTGAAAGAGACTATTTTACCAAGCTCTGTTTGAGATTCGCGGATCACTAAATAGTAGGCATTTTTACTTTCTAATGAGTGACTAAATGGAATGACGAGTCGGCCCGCATCAATATCAGGTTTTGCTAAAACGCTATTACCAATTGCAACCCCCTGCCCATGAACCGCGGCTTGCAATACCATCGATGAGTGACTAAAAATCGGCCCTTGGTTGACTTGTACATTACGTACACCTGCCGTTTTCATCCAGGTTTTCCAATTTTTACGGGTGGTATCATGCAATAAGGTATGATTTGCTAAATCACTGGGTTGATTAAGCGGCTTAGGGCCCGTTAACAACAATGGGCTACATAATGGCACTAAGTATTCAGTGTGCAGCTTATATGTCTGCACCCCGCTCCAGTGACCACGGCCGTAGTAAATAGCAATATCTACATCGTCAGAAAGTGAATTTTCATCCTGATCTTGCGCCTTAATTCGCACGTCGATTTCTGGATGTAACTCATTAAATAAACTAAGTCTGGGTACTAACCATTGAATCGCAAAGCTTGGCGTTAAACTTACCGTGAGTGAACCTTTCGCACCGCGGGCTAGCAGTTTTTCTGTGGCATCGATCAGCTGGGTAAAAATTTCTTTAATATCTAAAAAGTAGCCTTGCCCTTCTTCAGTTAAAAGCAAAGAACGATTTTTACGTAAAAACAGCTTTAAACCTAAATGCTCTTCAAGGGTTTTAATTTGGTGGCTCACCGCGGCCTGCGTTACATATAGCTCTTCTGCTGCTTTGGTAAAGCTCAAATGGCGGGCAGCGGCTTCGAATGCTTTTAGTGCATTTAAAGGAGGTAAACGACGAGACATAAACACCAAACTTAGAATTAGTTTTTCTTATGCATCGATTATAGCGATACAAATAAAAAAAGGCGACCATGGTCGCCTTATTCATACTTATGTACTTAAATTATAAATCGCTTGCGCTGGTATCGAGTGGTGCAAAGCTTTTAACTAAGTCATCAACCGCTTTCATTTGCGATAAATAACCTTCTAGCTTGCTTAGTGCAAGTGCACATGGACCATCACATTTTGCTTCATTCGGATTAGGGTGCGCTTCAATAAATAAACCCGCAATGCCTAATGCCATACCACTGCGAGCAAGTTCTGCAGCTTGAGCACGACGACCATCCGCAGAGTCAGCTCGACCACCTGGGCGTTGTAATGCGTGAGTTGCATCAAAGATTACCGGCGCCATAGGCTTCATATCATCCATACCAAGCATATCAACCACAAGGTTGTTATAACCAAAGCTAGTACCACGCTCACACAGTGCAACATTGTTGTTGCCCGCTTCATTAAACTTCTTAATGATATGACGCATTTCGTGTGGTGCCAAAAACTGCGGCTTTTTCACATTGATAATAGCGCCAGTTTTTGCCATAGCAACAACTAGGTCAGTTTGACGAGCAAGGAATGCCGGTAACTGAATTACATCAACCACTTCAGCTACAGGAGCAGCTTGATGCGGCTCATGTACATCGGTGATCAGTGGCACATTAAAAGTAGATTTAATTTCTTCAAAGATTTTTAAACCTTCTTCCATGCCCGGGCCACGGTATGAGTTAATTGAAGAGCGATTAGCTTTATCAAAAGAGGCTTTAAAAACGTATGGAATGTTTAGCTTTGATGTTACTTCTACGTAATGCTCCGCAATACGCATCGCTAAATCACGTGATTCAAGTACGTTCATACCACCAAACAATACAAATGGTTTGTCGTTGGCTAATTCAATCTCGTTAATTTTAATTAACTGGTTGTTCATTTCTATTCCTTAAGGTGCAACAGCTTGTAGCATTAATCCACAAATATAAGCCATGTAGGTACCAACACCATAGCCTAAAACAGCAAGTAAAACACCTACTGGCGCAAGCGATGGGTGGAAAGCTGATGCAACAACAGGTGCTGATGCCGCGCCGCCTACATTGGCTTGAGAGCCTACTGCCATGTAAAACAGTGGAGCTTTAATTAATTTCGCCACAATAAGCATTAAGCTTGCATGGGTAATCATCCAAATCGCACCGAGTACAAAGTACATTGGCGAGTCAAAAATCGCGGTAATATTCATGTGTAAGCCAATTGAAGCAACAAGAATATATAAAAAGCTTGATGCTACTTTTGACGCACCAAAAGCTTCAATATGGCGAACTTTAGTAAACGATAAACTAATACCAATTGTGGTAGAGATAACAATTAACCAAAAGAATTTACTGTTTAAACTATACTCTTGTGCCCATGGGAAGTTAGCCCCAAAAAACGGACCTAAAAAGTCTGCACAAAAATGTGCAAGGCCTGTAATACCAAAGGCAATAGCAATAATCGTCATATAATCATTTAGAGTTGGCATGCGCGCATGCTCAGCGTGATACTTTTCTACGCGCTCTTTTAAATCTTCAATTGCACGCGTATCTGCGCCTGTTTTAGCATCAATCGCCTTATGGTTTGCTGCCATTAATAACAGTACAGCCATCCATAAGTTAGCTACTATCACATCAACAGTCACCATTGCAGAGAAGATATCGCCGCCTACTTCAAACATTTCTTTCATTGAAGCTTGGTTTGCGCCGCCACCAATCCAGCTGCCGGCAATGGTCGTCATACCACGCCAAACAGCGTCAGGGCCATGACCACCCACAGCCTCTGGGTAAACAGCACTCATTACTAATATAGCCAGTGGGCCACCGATAACAATACCCATGGTGCCTGTTAAAAACATGATTAATGCTTTTGGCCCAAGGTTTAAAATCGCTTTTAAATCAATACTAATTGTAAGCAATATTAAGCAAGCTGGCAGTAAATAGCGCGACGCCACAAAATATACATTTGAAGAATGACCATCAACAATCCCAAAGGTATTGAGTAATGATGGTAAAAAGTAGCAAAGCAATAATGCCGGTACATATTTATAAAATTTTTGGCAGGCAGCATTATTACTGTGCGAGGTTTTAAAAATAAACCCCAAAATAACGGCAAGCAAACCAAGTACGACTGCGTCATTGGTAATTAGCGCACTGTGGGCGTCAGTCATAAATGTTCCTTTAAATTAGTGGTGTGTATTATTGTTGTCTTCTATTTCAGCAATTTGATGCTGAATAACTTCGATAGCAGGATCATCTGGGCACTCATTGACAAAGTACTGCAAATCATCCCGTGCCATTTTTGGGCAATCTAGCTGATTAAGTAAATAGCCGCGGTCACGACGCTCGTACGGATCATCACCAAGTAATTCCATCAGCATTTCCACACAATGCAAAGCATGGCCAAATTTACTTTCGCTGATAAACGACCATTTTTGTTGAGCTAGATACAGCTTATAAAGCTCTTCTTCAAAAATCAGTTCCAGCGGTTCTTGCTCATCGCCATTTTCTTCACAAGCATTCTCTGGTGTTATGTACCAACTCTGCTGACCTGTGCTTGGCTCAATTAAATAACCCTCTTCATCACTCATCCCAACGTGAACGTGCACGTCTCCCTGACTAAGCGTGACTGTGGCATCAAGTTCAGCATGCTGTAATAAATGGCAAAGTAAAATTGCCAGCGTGGTTTGTGTGCCACTGCGCATGGTAATGGTATAGCTAAAACTATTTAACGTATACTCAGGCACTTTTAAGCTTGATGAGCTAAACAGCCATTGCTGATAAAAGGTATCAAGTAACTTATCGAGACGCTCATGTGGCTCTTTTAATTCAGCGCAAAGAGCTGTTACCGTATTTTCAAGCTCATTAAGGGTGTCATAACAGGCTGTTAAATCAGCTTGTTGATCCCACTTTAATTCGGCGTCGATACAACGATAAAGCACTTTAGAAGAAAATGCGTCAAAGGCCTCATCTTGATAGGATTCATTTTGATCTTCAAACCAAGGGGTGGTCATTTATACTGCTACATCTCTTTCAAAAACGAACAGCTAGTTTACCTACTTTTGCCCTAAGTTACCAATACTGAGCGATGAGATATAAAAAAGCGGTACGACAGCCTATGCCATCAATACCGCCTAGAGATTTGTTATAAAAGAAGTGCTGTTTTAGCAGACGCTAAATAACCAATTGCTAATAAAATAAGCGTGGTTATAGCAAGTAATACAACCTTCGCGCCTTGTGCGCTTTGCTTAGCTGCAACAATACCTAGCACAATATAAGCAACCACTAAGATTATCTTTTCTAATAACCAAGATTGTTCAAGTGGGTTAAAACCTGCCATTA
This sequence comes from Pseudoalteromonas shioyasakiensis, assembly GCF_022398475.1. GTDB lineage: Bacteria > Pseudomonadota > Gammaproteobacteria > Enterobacterales > Alteromonadaceae > Pseudoalteromonas. The sequence goes on from NZ_JAKEVM010000008.1 coordinate 44,948, forward strand.
CAATCAATGCCACGGCAGAAACAAGTAATAAGGTGTCGATACTGTGGCTGCCAATAAACACTACTTTATTTTTTGCCAGAGCGCCCGTCTTCAAGCGTGAAAAAGAACGAACGTAAAATAAGATAATACTCAACACGGCAAACAACATGTGAGTATGTTTTACTGCTAAATAATCCATATGCCCCTAATTTTATTTTAATTAATCTGGATAACGTACAAGTACGTCTTCTATTTCTTTAACACGCTGATTAAACACTTCGATTAGCTTAGGATCAAATTGTTTGCCCTGTTGCGCATTAATTTCTTTCACAACATCGTCTAGTGACCACGGCTCTTTATAACAACGCTTATGGCGCAGTGCATCAAACACATCAGCTAAAGCCACAATGCGACCAGCAATTGGAATATCTTCACCTTTTAAACCTTTCGGATAGCCTGAACCATCCCAACGCTCATGGTGCGATAACGCAATAATCGCCCCAGTATTAACAATGTCACGATTTGAGCCTTTTAAAATTAAATGACCTTTTTCAGCATGCTGTTGCATGATGGCCCACTCTTCGTCGGTAAGTGGCCCAGGCTTATTTAAAATGGCATCAGGAATACCCACTTTACCCACATCATGCAGTGGCGCTGCTAAGCGAATAAGCTCTGCTTCGCGTTTTGATAGACCATAGCCCATAGCAAGTTCATAACAAATGTGCGATACACGTTTTACATGATTACCGGTTTCTGTTGAACGTTGCTCTAATGCTTCACTAAGTCTAAATACTAACTCTTGCTGTGTTGCTTCAATTTCAGATTGTAGCTGCACATTTTCATACGCCAGCTGTACATTTTGCGAGAAAATTTCAATCAAATGACGCTGAGTGTCGGTTAAATGCTTAGGGATACCGGAAATAAATAACATCGAGTTGTGATTACATTCACTACAGCAATAAGCAAATAAATAGTTTTCACGGTAGACGATGGTTTTTTCGCTCAGTGCTTGTTGGCAGGCTTGTAACTGCTCCTCATCAAGCACTTCTTCAATCGCCTTGCCTTCACTGCGTTCAAACTCACCTCGCCCTGAAAACACCACAAGCTTCTTTTGGTTATCTTGCGGGTTACTGGCAACTAAACTTGTTGCATACATAGCTTGATCAACAGTACCTAGCAATGAGGTAAGTTGCTGCATCACCCCTTCAATAAAGCTTTCTAGTGAATGAGTCGAGAAAATATTACGAGATGCTTTAATAATTTTTTCAAGGCCTTGGCGAGATTGCTCAATCGATAAAATGTCACGGTAAGAACGTAAGCTCGACATCACCACAGTGAATAGTTTTTGTGCTGTTAGTTCCGTTTTTGATTTGTAGTCATTGATATCGTAATTAACGATAACTTGACGCTCTGGCGCTTGCCCAGGCTGACCTGTACGAAGAATGATCCGAATATGATTATTTTTTGCGGTTTCGCGAATGAACTTAGCAACTTTGAGACCTGCATCATCGGTTTCCATAACCACATCGAGTAGTACGATAGCAGCATCTGGGTGCTGTTGAATAACCTGCTTGGCTTCTTCACCCGAATAGGCGCTAATAAACTCTAAACGTTTATCTTGAAATTCAAAGTCACTCAACGCAAGCTTTGTTACGGCATGTACTTCTGGCTCGTCATCAACGACGATGACTTTCCAACTACCCTGAACCACCTCATTTACTTCATCAAGTGCTTCATCCGAAAACAAAAAATCATCCATTCTATGGGATCCTCAAAGGCTATGTACGCACAGTGCACTTAATTGTTATTTAGGCCATTGTGCTAACGTTACACGGTCATTACCGCCAAGATCTTTAATTGTAAGTATATGGCTATACGACATTTGTGCAAAAAATTCTTGTACCTTCACACTTTGTTTGTAGCCATGTTCAATTAAAAGATAGCCATTTGTTGCTAAATAGTCACGTGCGATAGTAATAATTTGTTTAATATCAGCCATACCGTCGTCATCTGCAACTAATGCAGAGAGCGGCTCAAAGCGAACATCACCTTGGCTTAAGTGCTCATCATCATGTTCAATATACGGTGGGTTGCTAACAATTAGGTCAAACTTTTGTGTACTTACTGCACTAAACCAATTGCTTAACGCAAAAGTGGCGTTGCTAATATTGAGTCGTTGTTTGTTCTCTTCGGCAAGCTCAACTGCATCAGCCACTCTATCAACCCCTGTCACCTGCCAATTAGGCATTTCACTGGCTAATGCCAAGGCAATTGCCCCTGTGCCAGTGCCTAAGTCAAGCACGTTTGCAGCAGTAGGAAGCTCAAGGCCTAAAGCATATTCAACTAATGTTTCGGTATCAGGTCTTGGGATCAGAGTTGTTGGATTAACCTTTAAAGGAAGACTCCAAAATTCACGAAAACCAACAATATGAGCAACTGGTTCACCATTTAAACGACGCTGACATGCTTGTTCAAAGTCAAGTTGTTGCTGTTCGGTAAGTTGTTTTTCGGGCCAGGTAAATAAATAACTGCGAGGTTTATCAAGAATGGATAATAACAGGACTTGTGCGTCTAACTTAGCACTGTCGCTGCTAGGCGTTAATAACGCCGTTGCAGCAACAATTGCTTGTTCAATGCTTTGTTGCACGATTATTCATCGCCCATCGCAGCAAGTAAGTCAGCTTGGTGTTCTTGCATTAGAGGTTCGATAACACTTCCTAAATCACCGGCAACCACTTCATTCAAACGATAAAGTGTTAAATTAATACGGTGATCGGTAATACGACCTTGCGGGTAGTTATAAGTACGAATACGCTCAGAGCGGTCACCACTACCTACTAAGTTACGACGTTCTGACGCTTCAGCCGCTTGACGCTTTTCATCTTCAGCTTGTTGTAAACGTGCACCTAGTACAGACATCGCTTTGGCACGGTTTTTATGCTGTGAACGCTCATCCTGACACTCTACAACCACACCCGTTGGAATGTGTGTAATACGGATTGCTGAGTCAGTTTTATTTACGTGCTGACCACCGGCACCCGATGCACGGAAGGTATCGACTTTAATATCAGCAGGGTTAATTTCAATTGCTTCCGCTTCAGGAATTTCTGCCATAACGGCTACAGTACAAGCTGAAGTATGAACACGGCCTTGCGATTCTGTCTCTGGAACACGTTGTACACGGTGCGCACCTGATTCAAACTTAAGCTGACCATATACGCCTTCTCCAGAGATATGCGCAATGACTTCTTTATAACCGCCGTGCTCACCTTCGTTAGTACTTACTACTTCTACTTTCCACTTTTTAGTTTCAGCGTAGCGGCTGTACATACGGAATAAGTCACCTGCGAAAATAGCAGCTTCATCACCACCGGTACCGGCACGAACCTCTAAATAAACGTTATTATTGTCTTTAGGGTCTTTTGGTAACATTAGAATTTGGATTTCATCTTCTAATGCAATAATTTGTGCTTTTGCTTCTTTGTATTCTTCTTGCGCCATTTCACGCATATCAGGATCAGAGTCTTTTAACATTTCTTCAGCTGTAGCAACATCATCTTGTGCTTGTTGGTACGCTAAAAATGCTTTTACGATTTCTTCTAATTCTGAGTATTCTTTAGATAAGGCACGAAAGCGATTTTGGTCGCTGATCACAGAGGGGTCGCTTAGTAGCGCTTGCACTTCCTCATAACGCTCAACTAAGGTTTCTAATTTTCTATAAACAGACTCTTTCATTTAACGACTATTCCTGATCAATACCTAACATTTTCTTTAATTGGCTTAACTCCGCTGCTTCACCTTTTTTAGCAGCATCTTGAATGGCACGGGTAGGTGCGTGCATCAAGCGGTTGGTCAGTTTGTTTGCCAACTCGAGTATTACTTTTTCTGCCTCTTTACCTGCTTGTAGCTGGCCAAGGGCTTTTTCGACAAGTTCTGACTTTATATCTTGTACATCGTTGCGATAATGGCGAATAAGATCCACCGAATCGAGTGAACGCAACCACATAGCAAATTCATCGGTACGTGAGCGAATAATAGCTTGCGCTTGCTCCGCAGCCTGCTCACGGGCGGCGATATTCTCGCTTACTATGGCTTGTAAGTCATCAACTGAATACAAATAGGCAGCATCTAATTCGCCTACTTGGCTTTCGATATCACGCGGTACCGCAATATCGATAAATAACATTGGTTTGTGGCGGCGCTTTTTCAACGCCTGTTCTACCACCCCTTTACCAATAATAGGCAAGGTACTGGCGGTTGAACTAATAACAATATCGGCGTCGTGTAAACGCTCAGGTAACTGGGCAAGTGCAATCACATCCGCGTTAACCTCACTGGCTAAGGTTTTAGCGCGTTCAATAGTACGGTTTGCCACCGTTATTTTTTGCGGATCGTTTTGGTATAAGTGCTTAGCAACTAGTTCAATCGTCTCACCTGCACCAATTAACAGTACATTGGTTTTATCTAGTTTGCCGTAAATATGTTTCGCAAGATTTACCGCAGCATAAGCAACCGATACGGCGCTAGCACCAATGTCAGTTTCGGTACGAACTTGTTTTGCCACAGAAAATGTTTTTTGAAACAAGCGGTCAAAGGTTACACCAATGGCATCGTGAGTTTTTGCATTATGGTAGGCTTGTTTTATTTGCCCTAAAATTTGCGGCTCGCCGAGTACTAACGAATCTAGACCACAAGACACCCGCATTAAGTGATTAATTGCTTCGTGATCTTCATGATAATAGATATTATTGCTCAGTTCTTGTTCATCCAAACCATGGAAACTGGCTAACCAGCGCAACAAGGTTTGGGAATTACGCTCGGCAAGGCTACAATAGATTTCAGTTCGGTTGCAGGTCGAAACAATAACCGCTTCATTAAAATGCGCATGACCACTTAATTGCTGTAACGCCTCAGACATTTGCTCAGGCGAAAACGCGACTTTTTCGCGTAATTCTACGGATGCGGTTTTGTGATTTATACCAAGTGCTACGATGGTCATATGTACCAAATATTGCTAAGCCCAGCTGTAAAGGCATTAATTTTACCAAAAATCAGCGGAATATGGAAAGTAAGGAACGACATTTGATTAAACAATATTTGATTTTATTCATGTTTTTTTTATTTATCGGCGGTTGTGCGCAAAAAATTTCAACTGTTGATTACATTTATCCTGACTGGAAAAGCCGATTAGAACAACAAGCTCAATGGCAAGTGCAAGGCAAAATGGCATTTATTAGTACAGAGCAGCGCCAGTCAGCCAATTTAAATTGGCAACATGATGAGCAATACAGTGACATGGTACTTACCAGTTTTATTGGTACCCGCATTTTGTCTTTAAAACAAAATGCACAAGGTGCTGAACTTGAGTATGACGACAATGTATATACCGACCGTGATGCCTCAATGTTGTTATATCGTTTAACCGGTTTTTCAATCCCATTAGATAATGCCGCAAAGTGGCTAAAAGGCACCGTCGAGAACGACCAAGCAAGCTATGATGAGCAAGGCCGTTTAAAAAGTCTTATTTGGCAAGCTCACAATGGTCAACAGTGGCAAATAACCTATTCAGACTACATCAAACAAGATGGTTATTGGCTTCCTGTTAAGTTAAGCCTTAAAAACAATAAAATTCGTATTAAAATTCAACTTAATGATTGGCAGTTAAATTAATCATGACACACGCTTCAACCGCCCCGCTAACTTTAATAGCACCTGCAAAACTTAATTTATTCCTTCATATAAATGGTCGCCGTGAAGATGGCTACCATGAACTCGAAACCTTATTTACCTTTTTAGAGTTTGGTGATGAGTTAACATTTACTGTCAACAACGAGCCAGATATTACAGTAACCGGTGATACAAACGGTATTGAGCTTGCAGATAACCTTATATATAAAGCAGCCTGTTTATTACAACAGCACTGTGATTGCCAACACGGCGCTTCAATAAAGCTATTAAAACGTTTGCCTATGGGCGGCGGTGTTGGCGGCGGCTCATCTGATGCCGCCACTACCCTACTTGCTCTTAATAAATTATGGGGCTGTGATTTATCACTTACAGAATTAGCAGAGCTTGGGGTGAAATTAGGCGCTGATGTACCAGTATTTATAAATGGTCACACTGCCATTGCGCATGGGATTGGCGAGCAACTAGAAAATGTTGAATTACCGCAAAGTTGGTTCTGTGTGGTGCATCCAGGGCAGCATGTGAGCACCGCGAAAATTTTTACCCACCCAGATTTAAAGCGCGACACACCTAAGCTAAAAGCAGACTGGCAAACAGAAAATTTAGGCAATGATTGTGAGGCTTTAGTTAAAAAGCTCTGCCCCGAGGTTGAAAAAGCCCTGCAGTGGTTGCTAAAATACGCCCCGTCAAAGATGACTGGTACAGGCGCTTGCTGCTTTGCTGAGTTTTCAACCGAGGCACAAGCACAACAAGTTTTAGCTCAATTACCAGAAAAATGGACAGGTTTTGTTGCAAGTAGTGCTACACTTTCTCCTGCTCATACAGCATTAAATGCTCACTTTGAAATGAAGTAACGTACAAGTAAATGTTAACCTGCTTTGGTGCCCACCATAGCCTGTTAGTCCCAAAATTCAGTGCCTGAGGAACCCTACCGTGCCTGACATGAAGCTCTTCGCTGGTAACGCAACACCTGAGCTAGCTCAAAAAGTTGCAAAACGTTTGTATATTGAATTAGGCGATGCTGTTGTTGGCCGTTTTAGTGACGGTGAGATCAGTGTTCAAATTAATGAAAATGTTCGTGGCTCTGACGTTTTCATTGTCCAATCAACCTGTAACCCTACTAACGATAACTTAATGGAGCTTATCGTTATGGTTGATGCCCTACGTCGTGCGTCTGCTGGACGTATTACAGCCGTTATCCCTTACTTTGGTTATTCACGTCAAGACCGCCGCGTGCGTTCTGCTCGTGTACCAATTACAGCTAAAGTAGTTGCAGATTTCCTTTCAAGTGTTGGTGTTGACCGCGTTCTAACGGTTGATTTACACGCTGAACAAATCCAAGGTTTCTTCGACGTACCAGTTGATAACGTATTTGGTAGCCCAGTTCTACTTGAAGATATGAAAGAACGCGACTTCGATGACGTTGTTGTTGTTTCTCCTGATATCGGTGGTGTTGTTCGTGCTCGTGCAATCGCTAAGCTATTAAACGACACAGACCTTGCAATTATCGACAAGCGTCGTCCACAAGCAAACGTTTCACAAGTAATGCACATTATTGGTGACGTTGAAGGTCGTGACTGTATCATCGTTGATGACATGATCGATACCGGTGGCACTTTATGTAAAGCAGCAGCAGCGCTTAAAGAACACGGTGCAAAACGCGTATTTGCTTACGCTACTCACCCAGTACTTTCAGGTAATGCAGCTGAGAACATTCGTAACTCAGTCATTGACGAAGTTATCGTAACTGACTCAATCACACTATCTGATGAGCTTAAAGCAATTGATAAAATCAAAGTGCTTACACTTGCAGATATGCTTGCTGAAACAATCCGTCGTATCAGCAACGAAGAATCTATTTCAGCGATGTTTGAACACTAATCAACATTACTGCAATACTAAAAAAAGCACCGTCTAGGTGCTTTTTTTGTAGTCGTTATTTATTTTCCCTGAAAGGGGTGGTATGATAGCGCGCCTTTTGGCTGGGGACCTTGGTCGCAAAGGCCCTAAGACTATTAATTATTGGAGACATTATGTCAACTTACACATACAATGCAGAATTACGTACAGAAACAGGTACTGGTGCGAGCCGCCGCCTACGCCGTGAAGATAAAGTTCCTGCAATCCTTTACGGTGCTGACAAAGAAGCTGCATCAATCGTTCTTGCACACAAAGATATGATCAAAGCGCAAGAAGACGAAGGTTTCTACACGCACATCCTTACTTTAAACATCGGTGGCGAGTCAGTTGAAGCTATCCTTAAAGATATTCAACGTCACCCGTACAAGCCTAAGATCACTCACTTAGACTTCCAACGTGTAGATGCTACTCACAAACTTCACACTAAAGTGCCAGTACACTTCATCGGTGAAGAGAAAGTAACTAAAGCTGGTAACACTGTTGTTCACCAATTAACTGAAATCGAAATCACGTGTCTTCCTAAAGCACTTCCTGAGTTCGTTGAAGTTAACGTTTCAGACTTAGTAGCTGGTGATTCAATCCACCTTTCTGACCTTAAACTTCCTTCAGGTGTTTCATCTGTTGAGCTAACTAAAGGCGCTGATCACGATCAGTCAGTTGTTACTGTTAAAGCTAACAAAGCAGCTCCAGCTGAAGAAGAAGCTTCAGAAGACGCTGCAGAATAATTTTTAAGGTGTAAACACCTTGAATTCTATTCAAATGCTTGTGGGCCTGGCTAATCCAGGCCCCGAATACGCAAACACACGCCATAATGCAGGTGCTTGGTTCATCGAAGAACTGGCTGCACGTTATAACTGCACACTCAAACATGATCCTAAATATCACGGCCTCACCGGCAAAGTGATTATTCAAGGCCAAGAATTTAAATTACTGATCCCTACAACTTATATGAATTTAAGTGGTAAGGCGGTGAGTAGTCTCGCTAATTTCTTTAAAATCCCTGTTGAGAACATTCTCGTTGCTCATGACGAAATGGACTTAGATCCTGGGATTGCAAAACTTAAAAAAGGTGGCGGCCACGGCGGTCACAATGGTTTAAAAGATATTATTGCGAAAATGGCAAACCAAAAAGATTTCATGCGCCTTCGCATAGGCATTGGTCATCCAGGCCACCGAGAAATGGTAACAGGCTGGGTGCTAGGTAAAGCCGCGAAAGACGATCAAGAAAAAATGGACGCCGCCGTTGACGAAGCAGTTCGTTGTATGGAAATACTTGCAAAAGATGGTGTGTTAAAAGCACAAAACAGACTACATTCATTTAAACCTTAATCCGTTTTAATGAAATTACACAAGGTATCTTACTATGGGTTTTAAATGTGGCATCGTTGGTTTGCCAAACGTTGGTAAATCAACTCTATTTAATGCACTAACTAAAGCGGGTATTGAAGCCGCTAACTTCCCTTTCTGTACCATTGAGCCTAACACGGGTGTGGTACCGGTTCCTGATGCGCGCTTGAATGATTTAGCCGCTATCGTAAATCCTCAGCGTATTTTACCAACGACGATGGAATTCGTTGATATTGCCGGTCTAGTAAAAGGCGCATCGAAAGGTGAAGGTTTAGGTAACCAATTCCTAGCAAACATTCGTGAAACAGATGCGATTGGTCACGTTGTTCGTTGTTTTGAAGACGAAAACATTGTTCACGTTGCTGGCACAATTGACCCTGCTGATGATATCGATGTAATTAACACTGAATTAGTACTTGCTGATATGGACAGTGCTGATAAAGCGATTGTTCGTAATGCTAAAAAAGCAAAAGGCGGCGACAAAGACGCTAAAGAGCAAAATGCTGTTTTAGAAAAAGTAAAAGTACACTTAGATGAAGGTTTAACGTTACGTTCTTTAGAACTAACAAAAGAAGAAAAAGCAGCAATTAAGCCACTTAACTTCTTAACAATCAAACCTACCATGTACATTGCGAACGTGGCAGAAGATGGTTTTGAAAATAACCCTTACCTAGACAAAGTACGTGACATTGCCGCTGCAGAAGACGCAGTTGTTATTCCAGTATGTGCAGCGATTGAATCTGAGTTATCTGAACTTGAAGAAGAAGATAAGCTAGAATTTATGGCTGACCTAGGTTTAGAAGAACCAGGTCTTAACTTAGTGATCCGTGGTGGTTACGAGTTACTTAAATTACAAACCTACTTCACTGCTGGCGTTAAAGAAGTACGTGCATGGACAATCCCAGTAGGTGCGACTGCACCACAAGCTGCGGGTAAAATCCACACTGACTTTGAGCGTGGCTTTATCCGTGCACAAACTATCGCATTTGACGACTACATTGAGTTTAAAGGCGAAAGCGGTGCTAAAGAAGCTGGTAAGATGCGTCAAGAAGGTAAAGAATACATCGTTAAAGACGGCGATGTGATGAACTTCTTATTTAACGTATAAGCATATTCGTTCATTCGATTACAAAAGGCTCGTTATTACGAGCCTTTTTTATTGCCTAAATATTACTAACTCATTCCCTAAAACATCAAAGCATGGTGAGTAATACTTCCGCTGCCTTAGCTCTGCTCACTCTCTTTAATGATGTATTGTGTTTTTCATGCTCAACTGTGAATCGTATTTTTAAATATGTCGAAAGCAAATGAGTGATAACAACTGTCAATTAGAGGGGATTTAAAAACTCGTTAGCAATTTTGCGACCTATTGACTGCTCGATTAGCAAATTGTGGGTATTTTAGAAGTAAAAACTAGGCCGATTAATCGCAAATTTGCCTGTATAAAATCATTCGCTTTTCATTTTTTGCAGTTAAACACGTTAAAAAAACACACTTACTAATTTTGAAACTTGATTTTTGTATGAAAATCAAGCAACTTTAAATGTGCGTTTTAAAACTCTTATTATGCATTTGGGAATTAAACCAATAAATTGCAGTCAAAAAAACAGCAATTTAAATGAAATTTCGCCACTTAGCTTAATTTTAATGCAAACAAACACTGATAAGCATTTTTTTGCAAAAAAGGTGTTGACGGATTTAGGTCATATCAGCATAATACGCCCCGCACTCAGCGATGAAGTGCTAACAAAAAAGATGGCTAAGTAGCTCAGTTGGTTAGAGCACATCACTCATAATGATGGGGTCACAGGTTCAAATCCCGTCTTAGCCACCATTCTTTTTGTTGCTCAATGAAGAGTTTAAAATAACTACCAGTACTTTAAGTACGAATGATGCGGGAGTGGCGGAATTGGTAGACGCGCTGGATTTAGGTTCCAGTAACTTCGGTTGTGAGAGTTCAAGTCTCTCCTTCCGCACCATGTTCTTGATAAGAACTCAAACTATCAAGCTTTTGTTGGGATATCGCCAAGCGGTAAGGCAGCAGGTTTTGATCCTGCCATTCCCAGGTTCAAATCCTGGTATCCCAGCCACGATGGCTAAGTAGCTCAGTTGGTTAGAGCACATCACTCATAATGATGGGGTCACAGGTTCAAATCCCGTCTTAGCCACCATTCTTCTTTTAGAATGGCTCTGCAGGAGTTAAAGCTGCACTCAATGAAGAGTTTAAAATAACTACCAGTACTTTTAGTACGAATGATGCGGGAGTGGCGGAATTGGTAGACGCGCTGGATTTAGGTTCCAGTAACTTCGGTTGTGAGAGTTCAAGTCTCTCCTTCCGCACCATGTTCTTGATAAGAACCAAAACTATCAATTTATTCTTTGTTGGGATATCGCCAAGCGGTAAGGCAGCAGGTTTTGATCCTGCCATTCCCAGGTTCAAATCCTGGTATCCCAGCCACTTTCTCTACCAAGAGAGTGAATAAGATAACTCACGCTAAGAGTTTAAATTAGCAACCCCTTTGATGCGGGAGTGGCGGAATTGGTAGACGCGCTGGATTTAGGTTCCAGTAACTTCGGTTGTGAGAGTTCAAGTCTCTCCTTCCGCACCATGTTCTTGATAAGAACCAAAACTATCAAATTATTCTTTGTTGGGATATCGCCAAGCGGTAAGGCAGCAGGTTTTGATCCTGCCATTCCCAGGTTCAAATCCTGGTATCCCAGCCACTTTCTCTACCAAGAGAGTGAATAAGAAAACTCACGCTAAGAGTTTAAATTAGCAAACCTTATGATGCGGGAGTGGCGGAATTGGCTGGTGTCTTGATTAGACGCTGGATTTAGGTTCCATTACTATACACTTGCATCACACAATGTGCGGG
>NZ_JAKEVM010000080.1 GCF_022398475.1 Pseudoalteromonas shioyasakiensis
CCGCACAATAAGTTACTAGTTTTAAGTTACAAGCTTCAAGTTAGTTACTTTCCCCTTGAAACTTAAGCCAATTTCTTTTGGTGAGAAATTGGAGCGGCACACGAGGCTCGAACTCGTGACCTCAACCTTGGCAAGGTTGCGCTCTACCAACTGAGCTAGTGCCGCATTCAAAAGTAGTCAGTAATTTGTCCGTTGGCGCACAACCTGAAGGTTGCGGTAAAACGTTCTGGCAACTGAGCTAGTGCCGCATTCAAAAGTAGTCAGTAATTTGTCCGTTGGCGCACAACCTGAAGGTTGCGGTAAAACGTTCTGGCAACTGAGCTAGTGCCGCATTCAATTACTTAGAGACATACCAACCCCGCGGGGGTTAACGTCTTAAGCGGGGCAGGATTCTACAATAATCCGATGTGTTTGCAAATGTTTTTTACAAATTAAAGAATTTTTCTTGGTAAACCTTTAATTCCATGATCGAATCTTTGATATCGTCGAGGGCTAGATGTGAACCTTTTTTGTTCACTTGCGCTAATACGTCAGGTTTCCAACGACGTGCAAGTTCTTTAACGGTACTCACATCAAGGTTACGGTAGTGAAAGTAGTCTTCCAATTCAGGCATGTACTTATTCATAAAACGGCGGTCTTGGCCGATAGAATTACCACACATAGGTGAAGCACCCGCAGGTACCCATTGCTTTAGAAATGCCAATGTTTGATCAATAGCATCTTGTTCAGTGAATGTGCTTGCTTTACAACGAGCTGTTAAACCAGATTGACCGTGCTGAGTCGTGCACCACTCGTCCATGCCATCAAGCAGTTCATCGCTTTGATGAATAGCAATAACAGGGCCTTCAGCCAAGATGTTTAAATCACTGTCGGTGACAACAGTGGCAATTTCGAGTATTTTATCTGTTGCTGGTTCGAGGCCTGTCATTTCCAGGTCGAGCCAGATAAGATTTGATTTATGAAAAGACATAGTTACCTTAGCGGTGCTTTCCTTTAGATCCAACGCATTTAGATATATCATATTAGTATCATCAGTCGACCTAAAGCTTTTTTTTCAAAAAGCCCGACATTTACTCAAGTTATAGGCCAAAAGTGGCAAAACAAAAGAAATTAAGTAAAGGCCAATCACGTCGAATTAAGGCCAATCATCAAAAACGCCTCTCTAATGCAGACAAAAAGCAACAGAAAGGGGCAACTGTGCAATGGCAAAATGACAATTTAGGCCCTGCCGAAAATGCGGTTGTGATCAGTCGATTTGGCCAACATGCCGATATCGAAACCGAATCAGGTGAAGTATTGCGCTGTAATATACGCAGAACTGTATCGAGCCTTGTATGTGGTGATGAAGTTATTTTTCGCCGTGCAAAAGTTAGCGAAGGCGACTTAGCAGGCGTTATTGAAGCAACCCATGAGCGTCGCTCACAACTAACACGACCTGATTTTTATGACGGCGTGAAAGTCGTCGCTGCCAATATCGACCAAATTTTAATGGTCTCTGCAGTACTCCCTGAGTTTACGCCAAACATTATCGACCGCTATTTAGTTGCCTGTGAAGACATGGGGATTGAGCCTATTTTAGTGCTTAATAAAATAGATTTAATTGACGATGAAGGCCTTGCTTTTATTGATGAAATTCTCGATATCTATCGCGACCTTGGTTATCAAGTACTATTAGTCAGTAATAAAACCGGTCAAGGCATTGCTGAGCTTAAACAAAAACTGGTCGATAAAAACAGCATTTTTGTTGGTCAAAGTGGTGTGGGTAAATCAACCTTAGTAAACACTGTACTGCCAGATGCAGACATCCTAACCCAAGAAGTCTCTGAGAACAGCGGCCTTGGTCAACACACAACAACCGTATCGCGATTACACCATTTACCAAGTGGTGGTAACCTAATCGACTCACCAGGAATTCGTGAGTTTGGCTTATGGCATTTAGATGTTGAGCGCGTTACATGGTGCTTTAAAGAGTTCCGTGATTTTATTGGTGGCTGTCGTTTTCGCGATTGTAAGCATTTAAACGATCCTGGCTGTATAATTCGCCAAGCTGTTGATGATGGTGAAATTTCAGAACTTCGTTTTGACAGTTACCACCGAATTTTAGAAACTATGGCCGACGGCCGTGCTGGTGCACGCGCTCCTCGCGTATAACTATTTAGGAAATAACAAGTGAGTTTAGATAAATTCAAAATTGCTATGCAATATGCCATGCCAAAACATTTCATTTCGCGCATGGTTGGCAAGTTAGCAGCAGCAAAAGCGGGTGGCTTAACAACGGCCTTAATTAAATTGTTTATCAAACAATACAAAATTGACATGAGTGAGGCTAAATACCCAGATCCAGTTCATTACAAAACTTTTAATGAGTTTTTCACTCGCCCATTAAAAGAAGGTATTCGTCCACTTGCTGAAGAAAACGACATTATTGCTCACCCAGTTGATGGTGCAATTAGCCAATTAGGCGATGTAGTAGACGGTCAAATCATCCAAGCAAAAGGCCATGACTACAGCTTACAAGCACTCCTTGGTGGCAAAGAAGAAGACACAGCACCGTTTTTAGGCGGTAAGTTTGCCACTATTTATTTAGCACCAAAAGATTACCACCGTATTCACATGCCTGTTGATGGTACGCTGAGCAAAATGATCTACGTACCGGGTGATTTATTTTCGGTAAATCCGTTAACAGCGCAAAATGTACCTAACCTATTTGCTCGTAACGAGCGTGTTGTGGCTATCTTTGAGACTGAAATTGGCCCGCTAGCCATGGTACTTGTTGGTGCAACAATTGTTGCTAGCATCGAGACTATTTGGGCAGGCACAGTCACGCCACCAGCAGGTAAAGATGTATTTAGTTGGAATTACCCAACCACAGGTGACAACGCGATTACTCTGAAGAAGGGTGAAGAAATGGGTCGCTTTAAGTTAGGCTCGACCGTTATTTTAGCCTGGGGTGCAAATCAAGCTGAGTTCTTATCAGATCAACACCCAGAAACAGTGACGCGCATGGGCACACCATTTGCGAAAATTAACGACTAATAAGTTCAATTTAGCAAACCACTTGAGCAAAAGTGGTTTGCTTAAAATTCACAATAAATCGCGCCTACACTCCACGATTACACTCTGAGCATTCACTATCTTTTTGAATATTAAAGCGCTGCTGCATTAGTGTTAGCCCGTCAAATTGAATAAATTCGCTGCCCGTTTTATGGCCAAGCAATATATTGATAGCCAATAAACTTTGCATGCTTCCCATAACACCCAATAGCGGGCTCAATACCCCAGCATTGTCACAATTAAGCGCTGTTTGCTCCTCCGTTTGCGGGAATATACAGCCATAGCAAGGGCTTTGTTCATCACGAAAATCAAAACTCATCACCTGCCCCTGCGTTGCAATAGCCGCAGCTGAAACAAGCGGAATAGATTTAGCTAAACAATAGCGATTAACCAAATAGCGGGTAGTAAAGTTATCACTGCAATCAAGAATGATGTCAGCACCTTCAAGTAGCTCAGCACAGTTACTTTCATCAAGCTTTTGGCATAGAGGCTTAACCGTAATTTGATTATTTAAACTGCTTAACACTTTGGCAGCCGCCTGTGTTTTTGCCTGCCCCATGTGGTTTACTTTATAGAGTATTTGTCGCTGTAGATTTGAAAGCTCAACTTTATCGTCGTCAATCAAAGTGAGCGTTCCTATTCCTGCTGCCGCTAAATAAAACAGTGCCGGTGAGCCAAGCCCACCAGCTCCTACAACCACAATATGTGCAGCCTTTAACTTTTGATGCCCCGCATGCCCCACCTCTTTTAATAGCAAGTGGCGGCTATAACGAATTTGCTCTTTGTCGCTTAACGCGCTCATATTATGACTGACCTTCGACCAGCTGTTTTAACTTGGCAATGGCTGCTTGGTAGTCTTCGGCTTCAGTAATCGCACGCACTACGGCAACACTGCCAACACCCGTGCTAGCAACTTGCTCAGCACGTGATAAATCAATCCCGCCAATTGCAACCGTTGGATAATCGGCCATCAACGGCACAAATTTTTCTAGCTTTTCTAAGCCCTGAATTTGCCCAGTCATGTCTTTGGTGGTGGTTGGATAAATAGCACCAAACGCCATATAACTTGGTCTGTAATTATGCGCGCGTAGCATCTCATAAAAGCCATGAGTCGACACACCTAAGCGTAACCCCGCCTCTTTTATGGCAATTAAATTAGCGGTTTGTAAGTCTTCTTGCCCTAAATGCACACCATAAGCGCCGTGCTTAATCGCCAATTGCCAATAATCATTGATATACACCTGCGCATCGTACTTCTGCCCCAGCATAACCGCACTTGCAATCGACTCATCAAGTGCTGCATCGTCTGCATTTTTCATTCTTAATTGAACTGTTTTAACCCCTTCGGCTAAACACTTCTCTAACCAATCAACTGTATCTACAACGGCATATAGACCAAGCTGTTTAGAGTCGCACTCGGCAAAACCTGCGGCCATGGTAAAGTCAACCGGGCAATCAAAGTCGAGTTCATCACCTAGCCAACTTCCCGCCTCGATGACTTGTGGGTAATCTGCTAGATTTGTTGGAAAGCAAGTGTGCGCAACGGGGCCAATCCCTTCACCATATCGAACGGCTGCTTTTAATCCTTGGTTTATATAGGCTTTTGCTAAAATAAAGGCATCTTTGAGTGGATACTGTTTAGATAAACACGCTGCAATAACAGAAGCCATACTGCATCCAGTACCGTGACTATGCGGAGTTTGAATTTTTTCGTTACCAAGCCAATATTCCTGCTCACCTTGCACGCAGTAATCAATGCAATAGCCACTTGGGTAATCCCAATGACCCCCTTTGATAATCAACGCTTTTGCACCAAAGTCAGTTAACTTTTCTGCGGCTTCTTTCACTGCGCTTGGGCCAATCAAATAAACACCGGTTAATAGCTGCGTTTCGTGGGTGTTCGGTGTTACTACATCGACTAATGGCAATAAGCACTCTTTAATGGCACTAACAGTATCTTCTTCTGTTAATAAATCACCACTTGAGGCAATGGCAACCGGATCATAAACAACCAAAGGCGGCTCTGCCCAAGTTGCTTTGTAATGTTTTAAATGCTCACTAATAAGCTGTATTTGCTGCACATTGGCAAGCATGCCAATTTTAATCACACTGGCAGGCATATCACTGGCTAAGGCTAATAGTTGCGACTCAATCACTTCTGTTGAAATCGGGTTAAGTGCTTCTACACCTAAACTATTTTGTGCCGTTAAAGCAGTAATAACCGTACAGCCATGTACATTAAAACTTTGCATTGCCTTGATGTCGGCTTGAATTCCTGCACCGCCGCCCGAATCTGAGCCAGCTATGGTCCATACAACCTGATTCATGTTATTCCTCACATTTTATTCTTGATGCCAAAATGGCATTCCGAGCGTCGGCGTTGATGGGCTTGCTACGTCTTTTTCTGGCATCGCTTTAGCCAAATAGCTATATCGCCCCGCTTCAACCGCACTCTTAAACGCTTTACTCATCGTTACTGAGCAACCTGCACCTGCAATCGCCGAATTTAATAATACGGCATCATACCCTAATTCAAGCGCTTGACAGGCATGAGATGGTAAACCTAAGCCCGCATCAACAATTAAAGTATGGTTTGGCAAGCGCTCACGGATCATTTTTAAGTTGTAAGGATTCAGTAAGCCTTTACCCGTGCCAATCGGTGCCCCCCAAGGCATAAGTACTTCGCAGCCTAAATCAGCGAGGCGCTGACACAGCACTAAATCATCTGTGCAATAAGGTAAAACTTTAAAGCCATCGGCCAATAAAATTTTAGTGGCTTCGAGCAGTGCGATTAGATCGGGCTGTAAATTATATTCATCACCAATCAACTCTAACTTGATCCAATCAGTGGCAAACACTTCGCGGCACATTTGTGCCAAGGTCACCGCTTCTTTCACACTATGACAACCCGCCGTATTAGGCAGCACCTTTAACCCGGTGTTTTTTATCAATTGCCAAAAATCATCACCCGCAGCAACGCTTTGCTGACGTCTTAATGAAACCGTGACAATCTCAGCCTGTGAGGCCACTATCGAATCCTGCATAACACTAGGTGAAGGATACAATGCTGAGCCTATCAGTAACCGACTCGTAAACTGCTCACCATAAACCGAAAAACTATCCATCTTAGCCTCCTTGAATTGGCGACAATAACTCAATGCTGTCGCCTTCGTTGAGGGTTTTAGCATCGCATTGACTGCGCGGTACAAAGTCACCATTAACGGCAACGGCAAATGGCGGTCTTGCGCCAAACTGGCTCAACGCCTGAGTGAGCGATGTATTGTCGTTCACTGTAACTGACTGACCATTAATTAAAATATTCATTTTTATCCTTTAGCAATTAAGCTCACTGCGTCATCAACCACCTGAGGCGCGAGTAAATAGCCATGACGGTACAAGCCATTAATACTGATCACTCGACCTTGCTTTGTGACTTTCGGGCGGTTGTCTGCAAACGCTGGACGAAGCCCTGATTGCAAGCTCTCGATACGCCCTTCAGCAAAGCCGCTATGCACCGTATAAGCAGCAGACAATAACTCCAGCGCCGAGCGCACGGTGACTTTACCGTGGTCTTGCGATTCGATTTCAGTCGCACCAATCACAAATTGATGATTTGGCTTAGGAGCAATATAAATTGGGTAACGCGGATGCATCAGTCGTATCGGTCTGGTTAGGTTCACCTCTGGTGCATATAAACGCGCCACCTCCCCCCTTACTCCACGCAGTAAGGGTTCAGCCTGTTTAGCACCCAAGCCGCGACAATCAAATACATAATCATAGCTTTGCCCATTCACTTGATGGGCGTTCAATTCAACTTTACAGCCAAAGTTAAATTGCACTCCTTGCGAGGTAAGCTTTTTAAAACTAGCGCAATAAAATGCCTGATTATCGAGCTGCCCTTCACAAGGTAAATACACACCTTGATGGAAACGCCCAGCTAGTTCTGGCTCAAGATCAGTGATTTGAGTGCCAACCAATGCCTGTGCCTGATAGCTTTCAAGCGGTTTTAAGCGGCTCACAAAACTTTGTAAATCGCCCTTATCTTGCTGATGAGCAACCACTAAACTGCCTGTTTGTTGAAAATACACAGCGTCATCGAGCTCACTTAAAATTTGCTGCCAACGAATGATGCTATTAAGCCCTTGTAGAGCTAAATCCTGTTCACACAGGACTGATTCTGCAAGGGGCGCCAACATCGCTGCAGCAACGCTTCCAGCACTGTTGCTAGCATGTTCATCATCTTGCTCAAACACACTTAACTGATGCTCTTTAGCAAGTGCTAATGCAGTTAAACGGCCAGTTAAACCAAAGCCCAGTATCGCTATCTTTAAAGACATAAACTTTCTAGGCGCTAGGCCCTAGGTAAAACCCAGAGCCTATCGCTGATGCCTAGCTCCATCAATTAAACTGCTTTGTGGTAGATCTCAGAGCCTGTTTTTTTGAACTCATCTGATTTCGCTTTCATTTCGGCTTCAACATCGACCATTTTGATTTCGATAGCATCGCCTACGTTATTCGGATCTATGCCTCTTGCTTCGAGATCTTTGGCATAATCACGTACTTCTTGAGTGATCTTCATCGAGCAGAACTTAGGACCACACATAGAGCAGAAATGTGCAATCTTGCCTGATTCTTGTGGCAGTGTTTCGTCGTGATATTCGCGGGCGCGTTCAGGGTCTAAACCTAGGTTAAATTGGTCGTGCCAACGGAACTCAAAGCGCGCTTTTGATAATGCGTTGTCACGCTCTTGCGCACCCGGGTGGCCTTTTGCCAAATCGGCAGCATGAGCAGCAATTTTGTAAGTGATTAAACCTTCTTTAACGTCTTCTTTGTTAGGTAAGCCTAAATGCTCTTTAGGGGTTACATAACAAAGCATGGCACAGCCGTACCAAGCAATTTGCGCAGCGCCAATACCTGATGTGAAATGATCGTACCCCGGTGCAATATCCGTGGTTAATGGACCAAGAGTATAAAACGGTGCTTCTTCACAGTGTTTTAGCTGCTCTTCCATATTCTCTTTGATCATATGCATTGGCACATGGCCTGGGCCTTCGATGAACACTTGCACATCATGTTTCCAAGCAAGTTTTGTCAACTCACCTAAAGTACGTAATTCGCTGAATTGGGCTTCGTCATTAGCATCGGCAATAGAGCCCGGGCGCAGACCATCACCTAATGAAAAACACACATCATACTGTTTTAAAATTTCACAGATTTCTTCAAAGTGCGTGTATAAGAAGTTTTCTTTATGGTGCGCTAAACACCATTTCGCCATGATTGAGCCACCTCGCGAAACAATACCGGTAACACGCTTTGCCGTCATCGGCACGTAACGCAGCAATACCCCAGCATGAATAGTAAAGTAATCAACACCTTGCTCTGCTTGTTCAATCAAGGTATCGCGGAAAATCTCCCACGTTAGGTCTTCAGCCACACCATTTACTTTTTCAAGCGCTTGATAGATTGGTACTGTACCAATTGGCACTGGCGAATTACGTACCACCCATTCACGGGTTTCGTGAATATAGCGACCCGTTGATAAGTCCATCACCGTGTCGGCGCCCCAACGAGTCGACCACACCATTTTTTCTACTTCTTCTTCGATTGATGATGTGACCGACGAATTACCAATATTCGCGTTCACCTTAACTAAGAAGTTTCGGCCAATGATCATCGGCTCGGTTTCTGGATGGTTGATGTTGTTAGGAAGCACGGCGCGGCCACGGGCAATTTCATCACGCACAAATTCAGGGGTAATAAAATCAGGAATGCTAGCGCCAAACGATTCGCCTTTGTGCTGGGCTGCTAGTAACTCTTCACGAATTTTAGCGCGTCCCATGTTTTCACGGATCGCCACATATTCCATTTCAGGCGTCACAATGCCTTGTCGCGCATAATGCATTTGCGTTACGTTTTTACCGGCTTTTGCACGGCGGATCTTTGGTAAGTGCTCAAAGCGGATATGGTCTAACCCTTCATCTGCCATTCGCTGTTGAGAAAATTGCGAAGTCACTGAGTCTAAAATTTCAGTGTCGCCGCGGCTTTCAATCCACTTTTCACGGTATTTCTCAAGGCCCTTACGCACATCAAGTTGAAAATCTGGGTCAGTATATGGACCTGATGTATCGTAAACACGAATTGGCGCGTTAGGCTCAAATACAGGGTTCTCTTCAGTGCCACCGATAAAAGTATCGCTGAGAGTGATTTCACGCATCCCTACTCGTACATTGTCTTGTGTACCTTCTACATAAACTTTATGAGAATTAGGAAACGGTTGCCCTGTTAAGTTATAAATATAATCTGATGCAGCCGCGCGGACTTCGCGGCGAGATGGTTTAGTTGTTGTGTTTGACATGACTTACCTCATTGCTTTAAGGGTTGTCTTGTCAGATATTGCAAATGCAATAGAGAGTGGCAAACGCCATTGGATCGTCAATAAGCTAATTGCTTACTAGTGCAGCCTGTGCCGCTTATGCCCCAAAATTTGGCGCACAAGCGCCCAGTGAGGCAGCTTGTTCCCTACGCAGGTGTTAGCCTGATCAGGTTCACGGATCCCGCTTTCGCGATCTCAGCCTTATTTAAGGCACTCCGACAAGTATAAATTCGTTTCTTTTAAAACGCCCTGAGTGTACGTCAGTTAAAAAATTGCTGCAAGCTCAGCCACTTTAGTTTTTTGCAATGAAGGTAAAATGGTGCTCACCTTGCAAGGTAAGTTGCTCACCAGTTAAAGTAATGGCTGCGCCTTCTTTTAGCGCTGACAGTAATCGCTGCTCAAGCGCATCAACTTGCTCACCACATGATTTACGTGTCATACCTAATTTATTTACTGTAAGCATATCTTCGCTTAGCGCACCTTCACCAAAAAATTTATTACAGCCAGCAAAGCCGTTAACCTGCATCGCTTCGATAAAACGCAGCGAGGCTGTTTGGGATACAGGAATGGCTAAACCATTCACTTTTGATAATTGCCACTGTGTATATTTTAATTGCTCACTAGTGACTGTCCCTGTCGATGAGCAGCCCATGCAAAATAATACCAAAAGGAGGGGCAAGGCTACTAACTTCATATTTTTTTACGATTCAAATTTCAATGTAGTAATAATAACAACATTTAACGCAATTGATCGTTAAAAAAACATGTTTTATCTGTAAAAAATTGTTCTAAGTTAGCTTTTTAAATAACAACGCAGACTATTTGAATAAGTTATCGACTTCTTCTGGTAAAAAAGGACGACCTTTTTCATTTACCGACGTGCCAATCACCAAAGCTTGCAGCATCACTTTATCATCATGTTTACGATACACCGTTTGCCTAAAAGCAAACTTTAAACGGCTGATACGCTCAGGCTCAACTGCAACGTAAAACTCATCGCCCGGCACTAGTGATGCCTTGTAATCCATTTCGCTTCGCAGCACGACAAGGTTTACTTTTTCTCTTGCTAGCTTTGCAAAGTCGATACCTTGAGCATGTAAAAACTCATGGCGAGCATGCTCTAGGTAATTAAAATAAACACTGTTATTAACAATGCCTTGTAAATCACACTCATAATCACGCACTTTAAAGTCTACTTTAAAGGTCATAGTCGTATTCCTAATCAATTTACGTATAATTGCCTGCGTTTATACCATAAAAATTGATTTTATAGCCATTTGGCTAGCTAGGTTGCTAGAATAGCAGTCCCGAAAATGGAGTTAAGAATCCGCATGAAACGACGTTTATCATTATTATCTGCTGCCATCCTGCCTTTATTTGCAGCATCTTCGATTGCTTACGCTGAAGACGGTGATCTAGAAACGATTGAAGTTACCGGTGATTTCAAAAGAGAAAGCATTCAAACCCTTAGTGCTAGCGCAAGCTTGTTTTCAGATCATGAAATCAATCAACGCGGTGCAAAGCTTTTAGATGAGATGCTTGCTAGTGCAGCGAATGTAAACTTTACCTCTGGTGCATCTCGAGGTCGTTTCGTGCAAATTCGTGGTGTTGGTTTACGCTCACAGTTTGTTGACCCTATTAATCCTTCGGTTGGCTTAGTGATCGACGGTATTAACTACTCTGGTTTAGGCGGCAGTTCACTGTTATTTGATATCGACCAAGTTGAAATTTATCGCGGCCCACAAGGGACTCGCTTTGGTGCTGATGCCTTAGCTGGCATGATTCAAATGGAATCTGCAACACCCACTCTTGACCCAAGTGTGAAAATACAATTAGGTGCGGGCAACTACAACAGCTATGAAGCAGGTATTGCCGCAGGTACGGGTATTACCGACGACACAGCAGTACGCGCCAGCATTTATCAACGTGAGTCTGATGGGTATGTAGAAAACCGTTATTTAGGTGAAGATACCCAGCAACAAGATGAGCTTGTTTCTCGCTTTAAGTTACACAGCCAATTGACCGAGCATTTGCGTACTGAACTGAATGTACATTACATCGATATAAATAACGGCTATGACGCATTCACACTAGATAACAGCCGTTACAGTGTTGCTGATGAGCCAGGCCAAGACAACCAAGAAAGCATTGCGGTTGGCCTAGCAAACATATACACCGGCTTTGACTTTTTTGATGTGAGCTTAAACCTATCTGGTATCGACAGCGAGCTGTTATACAGCTATGACGAAGACTGGGTGTGTAATGATGAAGCCCAACCTGAGTTATGTGCTGCTGGCTTGCATGATTGGGGTTATAGCTCAACAGATGCTTACTTTCGCGATCGTCAAGATCAAGCGGCTGAGCTGCAATTTAGTGGTAAATCTGGTGAGTGGGTCGCAGGCATTTATTATCAAGGTCGCGAAGTTGACTTAGAACGTAAATACACTTGGCTTGCGCAACCATTTACCTCAACTTATGAAACCAGCAATATTGCAGCTTATGGTCAATTAGCAACACCTATCGGCCCAAAAACAACCTTAATCACAGGTTTACGTGTTGAGCAGTATCAAGGCGACTACATTGACAATAACGGTTTTATTGAAGAAACCGATGATGTAATGGTGGGCGGTAAGCTTGCACTTGAATACCAAGTTATTGATCGCACCATGATCTACACCAGCATTACTCGTGGCTATAAAGCTGGCGGTATTAACTCTGAAGCTTTAGCAAAAGCAAAAGACGAAGGCTTAAACCTAGATGCTGATTTCTTTGCTAATCACACATCATTTGCCCCTGAATACCTATGGAGCGGTGAGTTTGGTGTGAAAGGAAGCTCTTTGGACGATAAGTTCGTGTTACGTCTTGCCGCTTTCTACATGTACCGTGAAGATATGCAGCTAAAATCGTGGCAAGTTGAAGGCCAAAAATTTACAGGCTATATCGATAACGCAAGCTCTGGTGAAAACTACGGTTTAGAAATTGAAGGCAGCTTCCAAGCTACTGACAATTTACTACTAACGGGTAGTGCAGGTTATCTACATACAGAAATCAATGACTTTGTTGCGCAATCAGGCCTAGATCAAGATGGTCGAGATCAAGCACAAGCTCCTAAATACCAATATGCATTCACTGCGCGTTATAACTTTACGCCAGCACTTTACGCATCAATTGGTATAGAAGGCAAAGACGATTACTACTTCTCTGATAGCCATAACTCACAAGCACCTAGCAGCAACTTAGTGAATGCTTCATTTGGTTATGAAAGTGATAATTGGAGCATTAATGCATGGGCACGTAACTTATTTGACGAAGACGTACCGACTCGTGGTTTTGAGTTTGGTAACGACCCATTAGACGGTTACACCACTCATACATACACACAACTTGGCGAACCTATGGTTGCCGGTGTGACATTTATTTACGAGCTATAAGCAATTTGGTGCTAGGTTTTTTACCTAGCACCCAAACACCTAGAGCCTAGAGCCTAGAGCCTAGAGCCAAATAAGTTAAGCCCTTTCAACATCAAAGGCGAGTACGTCTTTAATCTTTTGTTTATTCGTTGCCAGCATAATGAGTCGATCTATACCCAGTGCGACACCCGCACATTGTGGTAAGCCATGCTCTAGTGCAGCTATTAAACGCTCATCCATTGGCACTTGTTTTAATCCATTCGCTTCACGGTACTGATTATCTTCACTAAAACGAGCTGCTTGCTCTTTGCCATTGGTCAGCTCATTAAAGCCGTTTGCCAGTTCCATATTTTTAAAATATAACTCAAAGCGCCCTGCTACTCGCTCATCGTGCTGACAAATTTGCGCAAGAGCGGCTTGCGAAGCTGGAAAATGATAAACGAAACAAGGCTTTTCTTGGCCAATCGTTGGCTCTACCTTCATACAAAATAATAGCTGTAACAAGGTATCGCGGTGCGTTTCATTCGCAGCAATATCGGCAAAGCCCTGCTCTGTTGCTAGTTGCTGCAATGTGCTGATATCAGCAGTTAAAGGATCTACACCTAAGGCGTTCATAAAGGCTTGCTGATAAGTGAGTCGCTCTGCGCTTTCTACGCCAAGCACCAATTGCATAAGCTCATCCATTTCATCCATAAGCGCAAATTCATCAAAACCCGGACGATACCACTCAAGCATTGTAAATTCAGGATTATGATGACTACCCGCCTCTTCATTACGAAAGGCTTTGCATAGCTGGAAAATAGCCCCAGAGCCTGCAGCAAGTAAACGCTTCATGGCAAACTCAGGTGATGTTTGCAAATAAAGTGGTAAGCCACCAGCATGACCAGGACCAACAAACTCGGTACTAAATGTCGCTAAATGCACATCGGTTACACTGGCCGCACTTAAGCTTGGCGTTTCAACCTCCATAACATCACGATCATAAAAGAACTCGCGAATACGGCGGATGATAGCGGCACGGTGGCGTAAAGTTTCAATATCGGCGCTTGGTTGCCAAAGGACATTAGACATAAAGTGTTTCCCAAAAAAAATCCCAGCAGAAGCTGGGATTTTATAATAAATTGCTTAACAAAGCCTGTTACTTAACACGGCTCACGTATTCACCGCTACGTGTATCAACTTTGATCACTTCGCCGATTTGTACGAATAGAGGAACGCGAACAACAGCACCTGTGCTTAATGTTGCTGGTTTACCGCCAGTACCCGCTGTATCACCTTTTAGACCTGGATCTGTTTCAGTAATTTCTAATTCAACGAAGTTTGGTGGAGTCACAGCGATTGGGCTACCGTTCCAAAGCGTGATTGTACAAACGTCATTTTCAACTAACCATTTTGCATTGTCGCCAAGTGCTTTTTCGTCAGCAGCGATTTGCTCAAATGTTTCGTTGTTCATGAAGTGCCAGAACTCACCGTCAGTGTATAGATACGCTAAATCTGTATCCATTACGTCTGCACCTTCAACTGATTCACCTGACTTGAATGTTTTTTCTAGTACTTTACCTGTGATAAGTTTACGAATACGAACACGGTTAAACGCCTGGCCTTTACCTGGTTTTACCATTTCATTTTCTAAGATGCTGCAAGGTTCGCCATCTAACATAATTTTTAGGCCGCCCTTGAACTCATTGGTGCTATAATTCGCCATCGTTTCCTCTGTCTAAATAATTTCGAGTAATCTACGTGTCAATGATACAAAGAAATGAAGTAAATTTGCATAAAAACTGGCAAAAAGAATTGGCAAATGTTGTCACTTGTCCTGAACGCTTGCTAGAAATGCTAGGATTATCAAGCAAAGTAGACGAAAAAGACCTCAAAGCACGCAGTCTTTTTCCTGTCCGCGTGCCACTGCCTTTTATCAAAAAAATGCGTTATGGCGACATAAACGACCCTCTTTTGCTGCAAGTGATGCCAAGACACCAAGAGTTTTTAGCAAAAACAGGTTACGACAAAGATCCTCTAAAAGAGCAAGATAACAACCAACCTGGTTTGTTACACAAGTATCGCTCTCGGGTTTTAGTGATGTTTAAAACCGGCTGTGCTGTAAATTGCCGTTATTGTTTTAGACGCCATTTTCCTTATCAAGAAAACCAATTAAACAAACTCAGCTTGATTGACGCACTGGCTTACATAAAAGCAGACAGCAATATCAACGAGGTCATTTTAAGTGGTGGCGATCCATTGATGGCCAAAGACGATGCTGTTAGTTGGTTTATGGATGAGTTAGAGCAGCTTCCACAAATTAAACGCATGCGTATTCACAGCCGCTTACCTGTTGTGATCCCAGCAAGAATTACCGATGAGCTATGTGCACGCTTTGCTACATCGCCCTTAAAGGTGGTGTTTATAAATCATATCAATCACGCTAACGAAATTGATGATGACTTTAAAGCGGCCATGCAAAGATTAAAGGCTGCGGGAGTTACGTTATTAAATCAGGCGGTGTTACTAAAAGATGTGAATGATTCTGTCGAGTCGCAAGTTGCATTAAGTGAAGCGCTATTTGAGGCAGAAATACTTCCTTACTACTTACATCTACTAGATAAAGTTGAGGGTGCTAGCCATTTTGATATCGCTGAGAGTCAGGCACGGGAAATCGTGACGGCTATGCTGGCAGCATTGCCGGGGTTCTTAGTTCCTAAGCTGGTGCGCGAGATCGGCGGCGAAAAAAGTAAAACGCCTATCGATCTCAATCTAAGTTAAACGTATACGTTTACGTTGTTACCTAGTGTCGCAGTTACCGACTTAGCAGGTGTTTGTGCAGCACTGGTGTTCATTGCTGCGCCTTCGATAAGTGCAAGTGCCGCAGCACCATCAGCCTTTTGCTGTTTTTTAGCAAGCGATGCGCTGTAAACCTCTGCGCTTTCACCACCGCCACTCATCGCTGGTAAGCTTGATCCTGATATATTCATAGTTCATTACCTGACTTTTTATGACAATCCACGTACTATATCGGCATTGCAGTCTAAAGCTTTAGGAAAAAAATGGATTCAATTATTGAACAACTCAATGCTAACCTAAAAATCGTTTATCGTCAGGCACTTGATGCTGATAAAAAATTAGATGATTTACAGCAGCAAGGCCATGGCAAATTCACAGCCTTATTTGCAAAAGATGCTGGCTTTGATTTTGAAGCGAAACGCTTTAAACCTTACGTTCTCGATGTTGCTGCTGATGTAGAAAGCTTAAGCAACGACGGTATGGACGAAGAAAAACTGAAAAAAACCGTTATTAAACTGCAACAGTTACTACAACTGTTAGCGACGTTTAAGTAACGTAGAAGCCTCTATTTTATTTATTGTAAATAGAGGCTATCGCGCGAAATAAATTTCACGCCTACATGTGGGAGCAGCTTTAGCCGTTAATTGTTTTTCGGCGTTAAACGCCTCCCATGATATAGGTCTTTTACAAGACCCACAAACAACACAGCTCAACTTAAAACTGACGGCTGACGGCTGACAGCTATCATTCACCCAAATTTAACGACGGCAGTAACTCATCTTCAAACCAATCAGTGATTAAGCGCTTGTCGTAATAATAGGCTTCATCGCGCCCCATTTTCATGCGATCCATGAAGCCCATGTCTTTAAGCTTTACATCGTTTGCTTCACTTATCACTTTACCGTCTTTGTCGGTAATCGAATAATTTAGGTCGATACGCGGAAAATAAATTGGCTTAACGATACGTAATTCATTCATAGTACCAAAACGCACATCACCCGCTAGGTCGAGCTCAGTCACTTCAACATTGAAGGTGTAGCCTTCAGGTAACTTTTCAGCAAGTTTATTAAAGTGTTTTTCAAAATTCTTTGCCACATTTTTATGAAATGAACCTTTCGGTGAGTTGTTACCAGGTTCTACATCGCGGTAATCGTTAAAGTCATGCCATTTAACTTTTGCTTCTCCTGCGTGAGCAAAAGCGGGTAGTGCAATGACCATTGCTAAGGCAATTTTTTTTACTGTATTCATCTGTTTCTCCACTTAACAGGTATAGCTAATGATTAAATTTTAGCTGCTGACAATTAACTATAGCTTAATATCTAAACACTTAGGTGTAACCAATATGGTGCAAAATGTAATCAAAAACAAGCGATTCATGTTTTTGCTTTATCGCCGTAAATCACAATTAATTCATGTAATTTAGGCCGAAATGTGATGAAATAAGGCTAATTCAACCAGGTATAGTTCATGGATATTTTATGACCATTTTAGTCACCGGCGGAGCCGGATACATCGGTTCTCACACCGTATTAGAGTTATTACAACAAGGTACTGACGTTGTTGTACTCGATAACTTAAGCAATTCATCAAATGAGTCACTGGCTCGGGTAAAACAAATTACTGGCAAAGACGTCACGTTTTATCAAGGTGATATTTTAGATAGAGCCTGTTTAGACAAAATCTTCAGTGAACACACGATTGATAGTGTTATTCACTTCGCAGGTTTAAAAGCGGTTGGTGAATCGGTTGTAAAACCTATCGAGTATTATCAAAACAACGTACAAGGTACACTGACTCTGGTTGATGCAATGCGTGATGCTGGCGTATTTAAGTTAGTATTTAGCTCATCAGCAACGGTATACGGTGACCCAGCAAGCTTGCCAATTCGCGAAGACTTCCCAGTTGGTGGCACGACTAACCCTTATGGCACATCAAAGCTTATGGTTGAAATGATGCTGCAAGATATCGCGAAATCAGATGAACGCTTTGCCTTTGTTATCTTACGTTACTTTAACCCTGTCGGCGCACATGAATCTGGTCTTATTGGTGAAGACCCAAATGGTATTCCTAACAACTTATTACCTTATATTTCGCAAGTCGCTGTGGGTAAGCTAGAAAAGCTAGGTGTATTTGGGGATGACTACGATACTGTAGATGGTACAGGTGTTCGTGACTATATCCACGTTGTCGATTTAGCATTAGGTCACTTAAAAGCACTGAACCGAATTGCAAGTGATACAGGTGCGCACGTATTTAACCTAGGCACAGGTAATGGTTATTCAGTACTGCAGATGGTTACCGCTTTTGAGAAAGCCAGTGGTCAAGCCGTTCCATACCAAATTTCGCCGCGCCGAGCTGGCGATATTGCAGCTTGCTACGCAGCTCCAGAAAAAGCGTTAAAAGAGCTTGGCTGGCAAGCAGAGCGTGGCATAGATGAGATGATGCAGGATACATGGCGCTGGCAAAGCAATAACCCGAACGGTTACAAATAGTCAAAGTCATTATAAGGCCGATGTTCACACATCGGCTTTTTAATTTGATGAGGCTTTCTTAAGCTGCGCAATACCCCAGAAAAGTACCCCAGCCCCCGTGCACGATAAGAAAAAGAACAACCCTAAGCCGACAGGCGATCCCCAAAACAAAATACTGTATAAAACTTCCATCTCTATATCCTTTATTATTATTTGAATTGTAAGTTATATAAGTTTTAGGAATAGCTCGTCAAGTCGCACATCAGCGCATCGCTTGAATACTCTCAAGCGCTACAGCTAGCTGTGCTTTTAGTTTTTTATAGCGTACATAAACAGCCAGCACGATAATGCCATTAACACCAAGCTGGATAAGCCATAGGCTGTATATTTTAAACATAACCATATTGAACAAGGCAACGATTAACAAAGCGCACCAAAGAACAACGCAGCCAATAAAACTCACATGCCAGTAATGAATTTGATGCTTCAGCTGGTTCTCTTTAAAATTAAGCATTGCATTAACGTCTAACGTTTCTG
This sequence comes from Pseudoalteromonas shioyasakiensis, assembly GCF_022398475.1. Lineage (GTDB taxonomy): Bacteria > Pseudomonadota > Gammaproteobacteria > Enterobacterales > Alteromonadaceae > Pseudoalteromonas. The sequence goes on from NZ_JAKEVM010000080.1 coordinate 18,624, forward strand.
CTCGCCAAAGCTTTCGTCTTAAACGGTATGACCAAATTCCAAAACCTAAAGGAATAGGTACTAATAGCGCAAACATAATGGTTTCATAGGTATTTTTTGCCTCAAGCAACATGGCGTAAATACAAAATACGGTTACCACAACACCTAAAAATGAGTCGATTAACCCTTTTAGCTTTAACTTAGTTCGCGACTTTTGCGTTTGTGCAATTAACGCTTCACTATCCACTTTCGGCGTTGCCTGCACGAATGCCTGCTGCCACTTAGCTAATTGATCATCTGCTTCGAATTTATCCACTTTATTTACTCCATTAGGCTTGCAAGTTGTTGCCTTGCTCTACTTGAACGTTTAGCAACCGCACCTTCAGACAGCCCCAGCGTTTGAGCTATCTCACTTTGATTAAACCCTTCAAGCTGTAAAGCAAGCACCTGCCGATATTTCAGCGTTAATTTACGAAGGGCAGCCATTAAATCTAAATTGTCGTCTGGTGATTTATGCGTACTTAAGGCTTGGGTGTAATCAATACTTTCAGAGCTTGCCACCTCTTTGCGGTTTTGCTCTTTTATCACATGATCAACCGCTTTATTGTGAGCTATTCGGGCAATATAGGTTTTTATGCTGGCATCGCCACGAAAGGCAACATCGGGTGATGAGTCATTACTTTCAAAAGCGCGCCAAACAGCCAACGACATCTCTTGAATTAGCTCATCTTGTAGCGCTTGATTGATCTCGTAAGTTGCAGCAACACGCGCCAACAGCGGCGCGTATTCATTCAGCAATGTGTTTATTTGAACATCAGCTTTCACTGTACTTCCATGTTTTTATTATTATTTGAACAAACGATTATAGGCACAAAAGTAGGTACATGCTAATACCGGCCCTACCAACAACATAGGTAAAAGACTATAAGGGGCAGTAAAGGTAACGAGCATATTAATCAAACAAAGCATGCTTAATGGTTTAATCACCTTTAGTGCCTTTGTAATGCCTTCTTTAACAGCTGCACTAAGCGAAGCATTGTTTAAAAGTAACAGAGGTACCACAAACATAAGCAACATATTTACAGGAACAATTGATACAAACATGACCCCTACGCGCCAGCGCTCAACATCAACAAACTGACCTGACAATAAAGCCGATAACTGCTCACTACCAATCAAAGCACTCCCTACAGCAAATTGCACCAGCGCCAGTAAAATACCAACAACTGACCACACGGCAACTCGCCCCCACTTCGCCCATGTTGCATTGTGCTTAAATGAAAAGCCTTGCTGATTATTCAGGTTAAACAACAATGGCCACACCGTTGCCATTAACATAGGCGCTAACCATTTTGATACTGTTAAACCTGTAGGTGCAGGTAATAGCTGAACTAAACCAGGCACAATAGCGAACAGCGTCATAAGTAAAAAAAGTTTAAACGGTGCTTTTTTAAATAGCCCCCACCCTTCTTTTAACCAAACAGCAGCATCACTAAATGGTGCATTTGTTGAATCAAGTTTTAGCGTATTCACAGTTGATGTTGTAGTCGTCATGAGTTTGTCCTTTTCGTAAAAATAGATACATAAGACACTGCCTATCGCTAACACCTAATAGGAACAACTTCGTGTCATTTGCAGCTATAGACGAGACAAACACAGAAAAG
>NZ_JAKEVM010000081.1 GCF_022398475.1 Pseudoalteromonas shioyasakiensis
CATTAATGCATTACCGTAATTCGCACCAATTAATCTAATCTAAGCTCGCGTTCGAGTCAAAGGGAATGCGAAGAAAGGCTTGCTTTTGGCTGTTTTTTAGCCTTTGGCTCACTTAAAAGTTCTATTCTTGGCCTGTTTTCACTGAACGTTTCGGTAATATACTGCTGCATTTGAGTAAGGCTTAACTTATCAAGTGCCTCTAAAAGCTGTTGTTGCATATTAAATTCAGTATCGCGATTACCAATAGCTAACCATAGGCGCTGTGAGCGTAATCGTAAATTTTTATCTTTTTCAGCAATGTGTGTAACAAGACCTGCTTTGGTATCGAGCCATTGCTGCTCAGAAATGTTGTTTACTTGTGCCACATAATTATTAATAAATTGCTGGTGACGCTGAAGTATCTCATCAGCACTATGCATCGGTGACTGCACGTAAAAAGCAATACCAGCACGGGTATTAAAAGGAGCATAGCCCGCACCAACTAAGTAGCCGAGCTGTTGCTTGGTTCTTAACTCATTAAAATAATCTTGGTTTATTAAATGATTAAGTACCATCATTTGCACCTTTTCGGTAGTGTCATCCGTTTGTGCTTGATAGTACAGCACCATCGCATGATCGCTACAATTTAACGTGAAGCGCTGTTGATCTACTTCGGTTATATCGTTTAGCGGTCGCGTTAAATCAATAATTGTGGTGCTGTCAGCTAGGTGTTTAGTCACTTGCTTTTGGAACTTAAGCGCATCACTACGTTGCCAGTTACCATGTAAAAAAGACTCAACGTGCAAGGCTTTAAAAAACTCATTTCTAAAGCAATTAAATTGATGGAAGCTAGTATCCTTTAAAGCTTGTGCTAAGGCATTAGGCTCTGGGTTCCATGGCATGATTTGCGCACCCAAAATACTAAATAGCTCACTAACAGGTTTGTTTTGATTGCTGTTTCGCCAGTGTCTAACGAGCTGCTTTTTATATTCAGCAAAGCGTTTTGCGCAGATTTCAACATTAAAGAGTGCTTCAAGTAACTCATTAACCAGCTCTAACTGACTCGATGAAAGACCCGCAGTATGTAGGGTTAAGCCACCTTGGTGAGAGGTTAAGTGATAACTAAGACCAGCCAATTCTGCTGGATAAAATTGCTCAGCAACACTGTCCATAAACAGGTCTGCAAATAAGCGGGTAAGGGCCATGTGTTTAACATCTTTAATTGCAAAGGTTGAGTCCATTGCTAAGTAAAAATGCCCTTTAGCTACTCTGAAAGTTGCGTCTTGTTTAAACCAAAAATCAAAGCCGTCTCGTGTGACTAAAAGCTCAGGTGATTTATTTGGCTCGTCTAATGGTAATAGTTCAACATCTTTTGTGAGGTATGGGTTAGCACTTGGTAAGCACATCTGTGGTAATGGCGTGTTTATTTCACTAAGCGCTTCTAACCAACTTGCTGAGATGTCTTCTACTTTATATGGGGTGTTGTACCAAGCAGTGGTGTGCTCAGGCTCAACACCTGGATGAATGAGTACTAAGCGCATGTTATCAGGTGTTAGCCATTGCATAGCAATTTCATGGGCACAACGGTTAAAGCCTTCCATTAAATAATCGCCTTGCACATAGTTGGCTTCATCGTAATGCTGCATATTAATGCTTAAGTTACTTACCCAATCAATTAAGCGCGCTTTTTCTTGGTTATCAAAGGCAATTTGCAAGAGGTTCTTTTTGTCTTGATAAAGACGCGGCAATTTATCGGAGTTCTGGTTAATTAAGCAGATATACTCAAACACCATTTCAACGATATCTTCATAGTATTCAATACCTTCATCAGTTAACGCCATACTGATGTTAAAATCTTTGAAGTTACTGCCATTAATGCCACCACCTGCTGAGAGAGCATTGATCCAGCCTTGCTCTTTTAGAATAGAGTACAGCGAACCTTTGCCTTCGTAGCCAAGTAAGTGAGCGATAAAACTAACGGTTTTGTGACGGTAAAAGTCATCAATATTTGGCATCGCAAAGCTAATAATGAGCTTTTGCATATGTTTATGTGGCTCAATATGCAGCACCTTACCTAAGTCTTGTTTACGGTAAAGTGGCTGCTCTATGATCTCTTTACTTTTTGGCTGACCTTTAATTTCGCTAAATAACTGTTTTACCCAGGTGGTCATGGTCGCAATATCTTCATTGCTACATATCACAAGTGTCATCCACTGAGCCTGATAATGGCTATCGAAAAAAGCGCGTAGCTCATCACTGATACATCCCTCACGATCCGCGAGGGTTTGCTGGTTACCGACAGAAAACTTTGCAAAAGGGTGTGCTGGGTTAACCGTTTCTTTATGAGCCTGATAAATACGGCGGCCGTCATCTTTTATTTTTAGTTTAAATTCTGCGTCTATAGCATTACGTTCTTTTGTTGTCTCTTTAGGATTTAAGAGTGGGGCAATAAAAAAACGACTGAATTGTGCCAGTGCTTCAGCAAACTGTTGGTTATTAATATCAAAGAAGTAGCAAGTGTGCTCAGTACCAGTCCAGGCATTGGTGTTGCCACCAGATTGCGATACAAAATTAGAAAATCCGCCCGATTCTGGGTACAGGTCAGTGCCTAAAAAAAGCATATGCTCTAAAAAGTGCGCGAGACCTTGCCTATCAAGGGGGTCATCGAAATGGCCTGCGTTAATAGCCATTGAAGCCGCTGATTTTGTTGACTCTAAGTCTTGCACTAAAAGTACTTTTAGACCATTGTCCAGTGTTAGGGGTTGATATGTTCTGTTATCATTGCGGCTGATATTCAAAAGATGCTCCTGAAAGAGTGCGTTAATGTCCTAACAACAGATGATATTTTCAGGAAAGCTAAAAAAGACAGAGCTACGAAAATCTACCTGAATATCATAAGCGGATGTTTAATGTATCTAGTGATGATATTCTAATATAGCGAACAATCAAGCAAACTGGCTACTGTTTTATATTCTTTAATCGGTTGATTTTTTATGAAAACAATCTTAATCATGCGCCATGGCGAAGCTACGCCAATGCAAGCAGATGATGCAGCAAGACAACTGACCGAGACGGGTCACCAAGAAGCCAGTCGAATGGGGCAGTGGTTAGCAACACACCATAAACCTGATGCTCTGTTGGTAAGTCCTTACATTCGCGCACAACAAACTGCTATGGATGCGACGCAACATATTTCGTTACAATTTAACGAAACTTGCAGTGATATTACCCCCGATGGTGTACCGCAAATTGCTGCTGATTACCTAGAAACCTTGATTGCTATGCATCCAGACTGCAATACCTGGTTGGTCGTTGCCCATATGCCAATTGTTAGCTACTTAGTTGATCAGTTAAGCCCTGGTCATATGCCAATCTTCAATACAGGGGCGGTTGCTGTTATCGAATATGATGAACACAAACAGCGCAGTCAGTACCTCAGTATTCACTCGCCAAATAACGTCGAAATCTAACAGTGGATTTGCTAAATTAGCGCCACTGTTAATTTTTTAAGTTCTTACTATGACAATCGAACGTTTACAAACCGGTGCGCGTATGAGCCGCATCGTTAAGCATAACGGCACAGTATACCTATGCGGCCAAGTTTGTGCTGATGCCGAAAAAGATATCACCGAACAAACTCAAACCATGCTAGATAAGGTCGAAGCGCTACTTATTGAAGCAGGTAGTAGCAAAGAGCACATGCTAAGTGCCACAATTTACCTGAAGAGCATGGAATACTTTGCACAGATGAACGCTGTTTGGGATGCATGGGTGCCACAGGGTCATGCACCAGCTCGCGCTTGTGTTGAGGCAAAAATGGCGCGCGATGCATTATTAGTTGAGATTTCTGTCGTTGCAGCCGTTAAGTAACGAGCAGCGTATCGCGCAGATGATTGCTCGCTTTAATGATCAATCAGGGCGCGAACTGATTGAACTGCCACATTGGCATTTTTGCGACAATGAGCAAGATGCCAATGACTGCGCATTGCTGGTTTTAAATGGCGTAAAACAAGCAACAACCCCTTCACTTTATTGGTTTAAAGCCAATAATGAAGCCCTTCCTGAAGTTGGTGATTTAGCCATTTTTACCAATTGGCAGGGACAGCCTCTCGGCATTATTGAAACCGTCTCTGTAACTATTACCCCATATAATCAAATAAGCGCCGATTACGCTGCATTAGAAGGCGAGGGCGACAAGAGCCTTGAGTACTGGCAGCGTGTGCATTGGGATTATTATCAACGAGAGCTCGCAGGTACAGGCTATCAATGTCATCCAGAGATGCCGTTGGTGTGTGAGCAGTTTAGGTTAGTTTACAAGGAGTCAGAATGAGCACGAGTCCAGTGGTTCTTATTACCGGAGGCGGCCGCGGTATAGGTGCAGCAACAGCAAAACTATTTGCTAAACATGGCTATGATGTGTGTATTAATTATAAGTCAGATCACGCAAGTGCAGAGCAGGTCGCTGATGAGATAAATGCGCTTGGCGTAAATGCCTATTTGTTACAAGCTGATATTGCCGATGAGCAGCAAGTACTCGCCATGTTCGCCAAATTAGATGCTCAGGTTTCGCGGTTAGATGTGTTAGTTAATAACGCAGCGATGATGATGCCGCAAATGCCGTTATTAGAGATGGATGCTAAGCGTATCAACGCTATTTTAAGTTGTAATGTTACAGGGGCATTTTTGTGCGCGCGAGAAGCAATAAAGCGTATGGACAAAGGCAGTATTGTCAATGTTTCATCGGGTGCATCGCGAACAGGCTCGCCAAATGAATATTTAGATTATGCTGCATCTAAAGGAGCGCTTGATACTTTCACGATTGGCCTTGCCAAAGAAGTCGCGAGTAAAGGTATTCGAGTTAATGCGGTAAGGCCAGGCCTTATTTATACCGATATGCACCGTGATGGCGGTGAAGCAAACCGAGTTGATAGGTTAAAATCTAAGTTACCGCTAGGGCGAGGTGGTGAAGCTGACGAGGTTGCCTCAGCGATTTACTTTTTGGCAAGTGAGCAAGCCTCATTCACAACGGGCAGTTTTATAGACGTATCGGGTGGGCTTTAGTAAGCCTTGCTGGTGGTAACTGCTTTGAGGGGTTATTATTTCCTAATATAAACCATAAAAATAACCCAAGGTAGCCCATGGATTCACAAAAGAAATCGACTTTATTTCTGTTCGGCTTATTTATGTTCATTATGTTGGTGGGGTTGTTTGGTGTATCGCAAACAACACGCTGGAGTGAACCTTTAGCTAACAATATATATGCAATTGCGGGCCTGTTTGCTTTTAGTGGTGATTGGACACAAGAGCTTTATAAAACCAATCAAATGAACCCTTTCATTGAATTTGCTCGATTTGCAGCCCCCTTAACGACAGCATTAATTTTCTTTTATCTAATTTTTGATGGTGCAAAGCAGCTCATTGTATATTTACTGAGGCCTCGCTCTGACTTTCAGCTTGTTGTGGGTTTGGGAAATAAAGGTTCTGCCATTGCTCTATCTGCATTGGCTGCGAATAAATCAGTTATAGCAATCGAAAGTAACCCTGAAAATAGTCATATTGCCTTACTGAAACAAAAAGGTGCGATTGTGCATGTTGGTGATATTAATCAATCAGTTGCTGATAAGCTTCACTTACAGCATGCTGAGGCGGTATTTTTCTGTTGTGGCGATGATAGCCATAACATTACTATTGCTCAGCAAGTACTTACTAACTTACCCAACTTGAAAGCGCCCGTTTTTGTACATCTGCATAGTCGGGTATTAGCGGATCAACTTAAACAACTCCCTCGATTTATTGAAAATACCAGCACCGAACTACGCTTTTGGCGTAAAAGCCAGTTACTAGCAGAACAGCTTTTTGCCAAGCATTCGCCGTTACCACTGCTTAATATTCAAGGAAAAGACCAAGTTCATTTGGTTATTTTTGGTAGTAATGACGCGGCGTTAGATTTAGCAAGAACTTATGCGAAAAGTGCTATCTACAGTAGTTTAAAGCCGGTAAAAATTACTTTAATCACTACCGAATCTAATGCAGAGTTGAGTGCAGAACTTACAGCTATTGACGCTGCCGCTGAGCTTAACGTTATTAATAAGCAAGTTCATGAGTTACTCGCAGATAATAAACTGCTGCTCGATATCATTTCTAATGCAACGCAAATTTATATTTTCGATACACAGCAATTAAACTGTTTCTCAATCGCTTTGACACTTCGCAATAAGATGCTAGTTGAATGCTTATTTATGGCACCCATTTACTACGCGACTAGCTACACCGAATTTAGTGAACAACAACAAGCTAAAACAAGGCAAATACCTGATAACTTGGTGGCTTTTAATGATAACAGTAAAGATATCAATATTAGCGCAGTGACTCAGCCTCGTGGCTCAGTGTTAGCTAAGCGAGCTCACGAACAAAGCTATCAAGCAAATCAAGATAATGTTACTTCATGGCAAGACCTACCTTATAGTTTAAAGGAAGCCAATAGAGCTTTTGCGCTGAGTTGGCGTGAAAAACTGGCGATGGTAAATGCACGTTTTAGCAGCCACTCAAACAGCATTGAATTATCAGATAACGAGCTCAATATGATGTCGTCGATGGAACATGCTCGCTGGTGCGCTGAGCGTAAAATTGATGGCTGGCAGTTTTCTAGTACTCGCTCAAATATTGCAAAACGACATACACTGATAAAACCTTGGCATGATTTAACACAACAACAGCAGCAATGTAATAGTGATTTTTTTGCCGCAGCTGTTAACGATTTACTGTTACTGGCAAAAGATACAACGCAACCTTTTGGCATTGAAAAAGTGGTCACCGTGGCAGTCACAGGCCATCGCTTCACAAACCTTGAAAGCCAGCAACATGACACTTTGGTTCGAGATATTGATCAGCAGTTAGATGCGCTTAAGCAGGCTCATCCAAATTGTCATTTTCAGTTTGTTTCTGGTCTTGCTGAAGGAGCTGATAGATTAGTGATAGAGCGAGCGCTAACCCGTTTAGACGCTAGTTTTATTGCTCTACTGCCCATGCCTTACGAACTGTATAAATTGGATTTTAGTAAACAAGATAGTGAGTTTGAACAGTTGCTCGCCAAAGCACAGTGGTTTGCAGAAATTCCCCCTGTTTATCGAAGTTTAGCCGAGATGGAAGATATAGCTAATGAGTCTCGTGCTTTGCAATATGCCTCTTTAGCAGCGCACTTGGTTGCTATGGCCGACGAGCTGATAGCTGTCTGGGATTCTCAACCTAGTAGAGGAATTGGCGGTACAGCTGATGTTGTAAACTGGTGGCAGCATGGTGTGCCAGAACAGTTTAAGTGCCGTTCCCCGTTTACTAGTAAGGGACTTAAAGCTGAAGTGCGTATTGTAGACTTTAAGAGAGATTAGCTAATGAGTGAGAAGTTAGTTAAGCATCAATACTTGGCGTTTATTTCATATCGTCACGCTGATAATAAGCAAACTGGACGGCAGTGGGCAACCTGGTTGCATCAAGCAATCGAAACCTATGAAATCCCAAAAGATTTAGTGGGTCAAAAAAATGCCCGTGGCGAGTTGATCCCTGAGCGTATTTTCCCTATTTTTCGCGATGAAGAAGAGCTCCCAGCCGATGCTGATCTTGGCAATGCAATTACACGTGCACTAGATAATACTCAACTGCTTATTGTGTTATGTTCACCTAACGCAGTGGCATCTACTTATGTTGCAGATGAAATCGATTACTTCAAAAAGTTAGGCCGAAGCGATCAAATTATTGCCGCAATGATTGACGGTGAACCAAATGCAAGCTGGGATAAAACAAAGCAATCGCAAGGGGTTGCGCCAGAGGATGAATGTTTTCCAAAGCCCTTACAATATGCTTACGACGCACAGGGCAACCCAACAACACAATTAGCTGAGCCTCTAGCGGCTGATTTTCGGGTTAATCATGATGGCAAGCTTGAACAAGGCTGGACCTCAATTGAAGCATATAAACAGTATTTAAAATCGCGCACTGAATTTTCAAGCCAAGATTTAGCTCGATATGTTGAGCAATACCAAGCTCAACAAAAATTGATGCTGTTAAAAATTATCGCAGGCATTTTAGGTGTGCCACTCGGAGCATTAACTAAGCGCGACCAAGCTTATCAATTAGAACTTGCTAAGCAAAAGGCAAAGCGTTTGCGCCAATGGTTAAGCGCCGTCGCTATGCTGGCTGTTATTGCAGTGGTAGCGGGTGTTTTTGCTTATATTAAACAGCAACAAGCCATTAAAAATGAACAGCTTGCGCAACAGCAAACTAAAATAGCAACTGAGCAGCGTGATGCTTCATTGTTAAATCAAAGTCGCTTTTTGCTTGATAGGGCCCGTCAAGCTAACGATGATGGAGAGCATGATACTGCGTTGCTATTAGGCCTCAATGCACTACCCGGTTTATATGGCGGAGAGCGTCCAATGCCCGGTGGAATAGGGCAATTGCGTCGGGCGATTTATGCCAATAACAAACACTTTTATTATCAAGCACAAGAAAAAATTGAACAGTACCAATATGTTGAAAATGAACAGCTGTTTGTACTTTCAAATGGCAAAGTTAAGCGTTTATCAATAACAGACAGTGACGAAGATAAACTGCTTAAAACTGAACAGTTTGTTCAAGGCTTTAGTCTGAGCCGTGATAACAAACAACTTGCTATAGCGACTCGAGAGGGCGAAGTCAGTGTTTGGGATAGTGATACCTTAACCAAACAACAAAGCACCGAAATTAAAGCCGAGATAAAAAACCTAGTATTTAGTCCTGATAACAAAACCCTTTATATGAGCAGTCATTTTGACCGGCTCATTGTTTGGGATGTCACTAATAATGCGCTTTTATACGATGTTAAACATTCTCAGCAATACGGCTTGGCAGACATTCAAATTAGCCCAAATGGTCACTATATTTTAACGACTCCTGAGCTCGTGGGGCCACTTAAACTCTTCAACGCTCAAAATGGAAATGAAATACGCTCATTGGATTTAGCTTATGATTTTACAGCTAAAAATAGCTTAGCTCGACAAACAGGCTTTACCAATGATAGCCAAGGCTTAGTTATTTACGATCTAAATGGTACCCGTGTTGAAGCAGTTGAAAGTGGCGAGCAACAAGGAGTTACTCCGCATATTCATACCTTGATGAGTAAAAATGGAGAATACGTTTATGCAATGGCCACTGTTAACCAAGTGCAATCGACAACCGAAAATGCTGATTTTATTCGTAGTTTAGAAAAGGCACCGACACTTTGGAATATCAAAACAAATCAAGGTAGTCAGCTTAGCCATTTTTCAAATGTTGAAGATGGCGCATTTACACCAGACGGTAAGCTTTTGATCACATTAGCGTATAAAAATGTGCGTGTGTGGGATGTCGCAACTGGTATTGAAGTTAATAACTTTAAAATTAATCAGCGCACAAAGCTTGTTTTAACAAACAGTGAGTTGGTTAACGCCTCGAGTGATGACAAAAGTATTTCAATTTGGTCATTACTGAAAAATAGCCCTAGCATAGCACTTAGCGAAAAAATTAATTTATGGGGCGCTGAATTTAGCACTGACGGGCACACTCTAACAGCACAGAGCCTTGATAATAAAAACCAGCTTTATATGTTTAATAGCTTGAGTGGTGAGCTTGTTCGACGCATAGATTTGTGTGAACGACATCGTGTTAATATCGCCGATGTAGCCAATGCAAAACGCTTTATAAGTGTGGAATGTGGTTATGGCAATCACCAAGTATTTGATCTAGAAAAGAACAGCTTAATTGAGTTTGGTGACAAATATGATTCGTCTTCGGTGGTGTTATTAAATGAAGCACTGCATTTTGTTTTATTTATTGAAGATTCTTGGAACAAAAAAGCGCTTTACTTAGTTGACTTGATGAGCGAACAAAGCATCGCCGAAATCCCCCTTAGTGAAGATACCATAATGACCGAGCCTAGGCTGAGTGCTGATGGGCGTTATTTATTGCTAGGTAATAATAAAAAAGGGGTGATGCTTTATGATTTACAAGCGAAAAAGCCGCAGTTTAATACAACTAAAATAGCCCGAGTTCTTGATGCCTACTTTGTGTCACAAGCAAACCGTTTGGTAATAAAAGCAGCCAAGCGTAAAGTGGGTATCTTGGATTTGCAAACCGGTGAGGTTTTAAAACAACTGACCTTCCAGTCTGATATTGCAGACCTACTTGTTAAGGGGAGTGAGCTGGTTATTGGATTAAAAGACAAAGCTGTTGTGGTTGTTGACACTGTTAGCTTGCAAGAACTTTATCGATTTAACACCACTGAAGAAGCTGGGGATTTAAGCTTATCAGCATCAGCAGAATATTTAATAATTAATCAAGGCAAGCCTAGTATTTATCATCTTGACACGGGTCAGCTGTTTTATCAGGTTGATGATTATCAACAGCAAAAAATAGCGTTTGATGAGCATGCTGACCGCTTAATTATATTAGCTAATCAAGGCAAGTTGTTTAGCTTACCCGCATTGAGTCGTGAAATTAATGATGCTGCGAAAAATGCATTGCCAAAAAGACGCAACTGCTTAACGCAAAAACAGCGTGAAGATAACTTTATTTCGCCATTAAATGTTCAGCAAAAACAAGTGCGAGGATGTTTAAAGTAAAATACTTAACCAGATGCTAAAGCTCACCACACTCAATACTGTTGAAAGCACGACGCTACTTGCCAGTGTCGCTTGGTGTTGCTTAATTTGATTGGCGATTAGATAAGCGTTGACCCCTAAAGGAGAGGCGCTTAAAAGTACTAACACGTTCAGTAATGATTGCTCTAGATTGAATACGCTGCCTGCAAAAAAGTAGACCCCGCACGGTAATACAACTAGCTTGATGATGGTTGCGATGATTGAGGCTTGTAAGTTGTCGGCCACTTTATAAAACGCAAGGTTCGCCCCTAATACAAACAACGCACAGGCAATGGCAGGTTTCGCAAGTAGACTCAGGCCATTTGCTAAATCATCAAAAAGTGTAAAGCCAAGTAGGTTAACAGCCAGGCCGCTACTGATGCTTAACACGACTGGGTTCAGCAGCATGTTTTTAGCAAATGCTCGCCAAGAGAACGTTTGCTGCGATTTAGCGCTGAGCAAAAAGGTGAGGGTAAACAAAAGTGCGCTATGAAAAGTAATGATCATAAACACAATGCCAACCATCTGTTGCCCAAGTGCAGCAATAATTATAGGTAAACCTACCAGTACCGTATTTGAGTAACTACTGCCAAGGGCAAAGACAGCATGACGTGACGGCGCAGACTGCTTGCTAATAAGGTAGCGGTCAAGAACATAGCCAAGTGCGTAAATGGCCAATACCGGGATGTAAAAGCTCAAAAACCCCGCAATGGACACACTATTTTGTAAATCGGCTTGGGCCATATTTAAAAATAGAAAAGCAGGCACACTGATATAAAAAGTAAACTTACTTAAACCTGCTATATGCTCTTTCGATAAAAACTTGCTTCGCGAGCTGATGTAACCACTTAACACGATAAAAATCAGTGGAAAGATAATCGAAAAAATATGCACTTTAGGCCTTATGATAAGAAGACGTTATCGTCTGAACTCATCACTTTGTGGAAGATTAATTAAAATAAGTACTGCACCTTTACCACCAAATTCAAGAGGCGCTTGGTGCATAGCAATCACATCAGGGTGTTGAACTAAATATTGCGGTACCTTGTGTTTAAGTATGCGCTCACCAATGCCATGCACAACACAAGCGCAATAGTAATGCTGTTTTTTACACTCATGAATTAAACCTGCCAACTCATCTTTGGCTAATTCTTTATTTAAGCCATGTAAATCAAGGGTTAAATCTGGTGGGTAATCTCCACGGCGAAGTTGTTTTGCTAAAAAGCTATCGTGACCTGGTTTGACATAACTTACGGTGCCATGAGTGTCGATGTCTGGTACATATTCATCAGAAAAGAAAAATTCTGCCTGATGTTGCTTTTTTTGCTGGGAAAATTGCTTCGCTTGTGACACTTTAGGCTTATTGGTGAATCGAATAGTGTCTTGTTTAAATGCTTTGGCACCACTGATACTCTGACGAAATAAGTCAATATCGTCAGTGCTAATGTGGTTGTTGGCGTGGGGATCTTTTTTCATGGCGGCAGTCTAAACAAAAAAACGCTAAAAATCGAGTAAAAACCAACTGAAAAGACGGTACAATACGCGTCAGAACAGACTTTGAAAGTTAAGGAACATACATGAACCATTTCCAGATAGAAGACGCAATTTTAGACGAGGCAATTGCAGAACTTTCAACGTTGCATGATTGGTTACGTTGGACAACCAGTCAATTTGCCAGCAGTGGTATTTTCTTTGGGCACGGCACAGATAATGCGTGGGATGAAGCAGTTAGCTTACTATTACCTGCATTAAGTTTGCCAATAGATGCGCCAAAAGAGTTAATGCATGCGCGTTTAACCAGCACCGAGAAAAACCGTTTAGCTGAACTAATTGCAGAGCGTATTAATGATTGTACGCCAGTACCGTACCTGACCAACACAGCGTGGTTTGCAGGTATGCCGTTTTATGTTGATGAGCGCGTGTTAATTCCACGTTCGCCATTTGCTGAGTTAATTAACAATCGCTTTGCGCCTTGGTTAGAAGAGCCAAGCTCAGTAACGCGCATTCTTGATTTATGTACCGGTTCTGCATGTATCGCTATTGCACTTGCACAAGCATTTGAAGATGCACAGGTTGATGCGGTTGATATTTCATATGAAGCGCTCGAAGTTGCTGATATTAATATTAGCGATTACATGCTAAATGACCGTGTACTGCCAATTCAGTCAGACGTGTTTAGTGGCGTTCCGGGTCAAAAATATGACCTGATAGTAGCTAACCCACCGTATGTTGATGCTGAAGATATGGCTGATTTACCGCGTGAATTCCATCACGAGCCAGAGCTTGGTTTAGCATCGGGTCATGATGGTCTTGATGTTACTCGTACCATCTTAGCTGAAGCCGCAGAGCATCTAACTGATAACGGTTTGTTATTTGTCGAAGTTGGTAACTCTATGGTACATATGGAAGAGCTGTACCCAGGCGCACCATTTGAGTGGGTTGAATTTGAACAAGGTGGTCTTGGCGTGTTTGTGATCAGCAAACAGCAGCTTGTTAAATATTTCGCAGATTAACAGCAGATTTTAAAAGCCGAGCCTGAGGGCTCGGTCTCAGTAGTCATTAGGAATGAGGAAAATTAATGGCAGGTAATAGCATCGGGCAACTATTTAAAGTGTCCACCTTTGGTGAGAGCCACGGCGTTGCATTAGGTGGCGTTGTTGATGGCACACCAGCAGGCCTTGAAATTAGCGAGGCCGATTTACAAATAGATTTAGACCGTCGTAAGCCGGGGCAAAGTCGTTATACAACACAGCGCCGCGAAAGTGACGAAGTAAAAATTCTTTCAGGTGTGTTCGAAGGTAAAACTACTGGTACTAGCATTGGTTTACTGATTGAAAACACCGATCAACGTTCAAAAGATTACGGCAAAATTGCCGAGGTATTTCGCCCAGGTCATGGTGATTATACTTATTGGCATAAATACGGTATCCGTGATTACCGAGGTGGTGGTCGCTCTTCTGCCCGTGAAACTGCGATTCGTGTAGCGGCGGGTGCAATTGCAAAAAAATATCTAAAACAATTTCATGGTATTGAAGTGCGTGCTTGTTTGAGCCAGCTTGGGCCAATTAAAGCTGAAGATTACAACTGGGATGAAGTGGAAAACAATGCATTTTTCTTTCCAGACACCAGCAAGCTAGAAGCGCTTGATGAGTACATGCGCGACCTAAAAAAACAAGGTGATTCGGTAGGCGCTAAAGTTAAAGTGGTTGCTAAAAATGTGCCTGTTGGTCTTGGTGAGCCAGTATTTGATCGCCTAGATGCAGAGCTTGCACACTCATTAATGAGCATTAATGCGGTAAAAGGCGTTGAGATTGGTGACGGCTTTGATGTGGTTGAGCAAAAAGGCTCTGAGCACCGTGATGAGTTAACTCCAGATGGTTTCACATCAAATCACGCGGGCGGTGTACTTGCAGGTATCTCGACAGGACAAGATATCATTGCCTCTATCGCACTTAAGCCAACCTCAAGCATTACCATACCGGGTAACAGCATTAATACCAGCAACGAAGCGGTAGAGATGATCACCAAAGGACGTCATGACCCATGTGTAGGTATTCGTGCAATTCCTATTGCTGAGGCGATGATGGCGATTACCTTAATGGATCACTTATTGCGCCAACGTGGTCAAAACCCACATGTAAGCCACGAACATGGACCAATCAAAGGTTCGATTTAAGCGCAGTCTTAAATAAAGTAAACGCAGTTAATGAGCGCGATGATTATCATCGCGCTTTTTTATGCCTGTTAGAATTTTAATAAGGGAAGTAGGCTGTGTTTGCTATCAGTCCACATGGTCAGTTCGCTAAATGGGGAGCGTTTAATGGGCGACAAATCACTGATAGATACACGATTTAAAAAAGCCTGATTATCAGTTAGCACTACCCAGTCTGAGCCTATGTCTGATGGGCTATGGCCTTGATAGCTAAACTTTAACATTGCTTTATTAAAATGTTGGCTATGTGCCTGTAATACAGGCAGTAAGTCGATATGATTATTTGAAATATGCACAATCAATACGCCATTTTCATTGAGCCTTTGCCAATAAAGTGACATTGCTTCTTGGGTTAGCAAATGCGCAGGAATTACATCACTTGAAAATGCATCAATAATCAAGACGTCAAATACTTCGTCCGCATTATTTTTTAGCGCAATACGACCATCCCCTAAGCTGACTGTGAGCTTGGCTTTACTGTTTTCTAAATATGAGAAATAGCGCTTTGCCATCTCGACCACAGCAGGGTTTAACTCAAAAAAGTGAATACTATCCTGTTGGTCTGCAAACCGCGCTAAAACGCCTGCACCCAAACCAATGACGCCAATGTTTAGTGCGCTGTGTTGCTTTAGTATGGCAAGTGATTTAGCGACACCAGTATGCTGATGGTAATAACTTTGCTCAAACTGTTGGTTTGGATTTAGTGGCTCTGAGCCATGAATCGTGGTGCCGTCAATTAAGCGCCTTTCTTTTATTGATTGAGTGTTTATATCTTTTACCGCTAAATAGCCATAAAAGTTGCGGCTAGTGGCAACGTTATATTGGTTAAAGTTTACTGCTAAAAAGCAATAGCATGCTAACCAAGCGATGGAGCTGGTTGCGAGAGTGAATTTGAGCTGTTTTGTCGTTGTTTTAGCATTTAATTGGAAGTAGCACACAAAACTAAAAATAACCGCTAATGTAAGTAAATACTCGTCAATCTGGACAAATAGCAATGGGGCAATGAGCGTACTGAAAAGCGACCCTAACACACCACCAAGGGCGATATAAAAATAAAAAATGGTAAATTGCTCGTTTTCAGGGGCTTTGTTTCTCAGCTCACCATGACAGACCATACCGGCGGTTAATAGAATCAGGCTGTAAATTATAAGCTGGGCTAGGGCATTGAATAAGCTGCCAAAATAAAACATCAGCAGACCTGCAAAAGCCGAGAATATAAACACATATGCCCACACATGACGCTGATAATTAGCTCTGTTGGCAAACGTATAACTAAAGGTGAGCAAGTAAATTACAAGAGGTAACGACCAAAGTAATGGCATGGGTGGAATATTAGTGCTGATCATATGCGTGGTAGATACCAACATGGCTGAGCTTAAGGCACTTAATAACAGCCATTGACCTTTACCTTTTAAAAGCGTGAAAGGCCTAGTTTGAATAGATGCTTTTGATAAATCGGGTGCTTTTTTGAGTAAAAATATTACTAGAAGTGCTAATAACAAGCAGTAGCTGATAAGTCCAAATAGCCAATATGTAGTTTGCTGCTCTAAAGAAAATAGTAATTCATAAACGAGTGGGTAGCTCATTAACGCCAGTAAAGAGCCCAAGTTTGAGATGGAATACCAATGGTAAGGCACCTGTGCTGAAGCAGTTTGCACATACCATCTTTGTAAAAGTACGCTGGTAGCGCTCAGTAGAATAAATATTGGACCAATTTCTATAAATAAATTAACAAACACCGCAAGCGCAGGTGGCCAATTTGTGAGATTTGGGGCTGCAAATTCTGTCACAACAATGAGTGTGGCAAAGGTGACTAAAACTATATGGGTGACTACCTGCAACTTAATATGAAAGCGCCCTATGTTATGCGCATAGAAATAGCCAATAAGTAACATGACTTGATAAAACACTAAACTCGCAGACCAGATAGAGGCACCACCACCAAATTGCGGTAGAAGTTGCTTTGAAAGCATCGGCTGAATTTGAAAAATTAAAAAAGCACTGATGAAAATAGTGAGCGTTGATAAATATTTATACATTGTTTTTATTACCTATTTTGAGATAGCAAAAACAATCTATTAGCCAGATTAAAGTGACAATGGAGTAACGCTTGAGTTTCTCTTAAGAAAACCTTAATCTTTGATTCGTAAATATTTATTGGAGAAGTCAGTGGCGCGTTATCGAATCGGCAAATTTGCAATTGATGAGAGTCGATGTTTAATTTCATCGCAAGATTATGAGCAAATAGTCGAGCCAAAGGTCATGGATGTATTACATACCCTTTATTTAAATAAAGGTGAAGTTGTAAGCCAAGAAGTAATCTTTGCAAATGTGTGGCCTAATGCTACCTACAACCCAAGTTCGGTACAGCGTTGTATCGCATTACTACGAAAAGCACTCCAAGAAGATGCCAAAAATCCGCAGTATATAATTACACACCCTAAGCGCGGTTATAGCCTTGAAAAAGTAACACAGGGGCAGAGCAAAAAACTAAAAGCGCAAAATCTTGGGTTGCTGTTTTTTTTACTAGTAAGCCTTATCGCTACTGCGTGGCAACTAATCCCTAAACAGCAAGATACTGCTCACTTTACCCAGCTGATGCCACTCACTTCGAGTGAACTAAATGAAGCTAATTTGTCACTTTCACATAGTGGTAAGTACCTTGCTTTTGTTAGAGGTGATAAAGGAAGTCAGCAAATTTGGCTTAAAGAGCTTGCGACAGAGCGAGAAGTGAGGCTGACTGAAGATGCTGCAAGCTACTATGCTTTGGGGTGGTCGACCTCCGATAATGCGATTGCGTTTGTGAAAAGTACAGAGCAGAAACAACATCTAAACACTATAAGCATTGATTTATCTAAATTTCAGCCATTAGAACAAGCGACGGTGAGTGTTTTTGATGACACCGTTGTAACCAGTCACCACATCGATTGGCATGCTGATAAGCTTTATTACATAGAAAAGGATAAACTACACAACGATACTCGACTCGTTTCACTTAACTTAGAATCTAAACAAAAAGCACATTTACTAGCTGCCACACAGCAAGATTGGTTACTTGTTAATGCGTTATCGAAAGACGGCCGTATAGTCGCAATGGGGATTGAAGCGGGGCAAAACAAATACCGTATTGATGTACTCGACCTAGCCAGTAAAAAAATACAAACTATTGCCATTATAGAAAACGGTATTCAAGGATTAAGTTGGCACCCGAATAATCAAGCACTATTGATTAGCCAACGAAATCAGCTTATTAATTTAGAGCTTGATGGTGAGCAGCAGTTAATTTCATTTAATAATTATCAAATAATTCGTGATGCCCAGTACACACCAGACGCTGAAGCCATTTTGATGGAGCTAGTGAATGTTGATGTAGATATTGTTAGCCAAACACGTGCCACCCCTGACAAATTGACCAAACTCGTAGATACCTCATCGATCGACTTTCTACCCGTGTTTTCGCCAGACTCAACTAAATTTGTTTTTGAGTCTCATCGTTTTGGATTAAAGCAATTATTTTTATACGATAATGGTAAGCAAACGCGCATTTTTGCTAACCCTGATAACCATGAGTTATTTGGTATTGTTTGGAGCCAAGACGCACGGCAGGTTTACACCGCAAGTAAAGATACATTGTTTAAAATTGATTTAAGCAGTGGCACTTATGAAACAATTCCCCATGGAAATCACTCTTTTTACTTGCGAGAAATGTATCACAATCAAGACGCGATTTTGGTTTCATATCGAGCGGAGGATGGACAGACGTTTCATCCGGCAAAATTCGATTTAACAAGCCTAAATTTGACACCTTTCACAGGCTCAGGGAAACGTTTAAGCTGCTATGGCATGGATTTAGATGAGCAAGATCAGATCTATTTTTCAAATAGCAACGAAGTGTTTCGAGTTAATAGCCGAGGAGATACTGAGACTGTTTGGCAAGCTGCTAATAATGACATCATTGGTATATCTGTAAGTAACCAGCAATTAGCGGTCACTATGGAGCATGCTGATACCATTAATTTCCAACGTATTGATTTGGCAACCGCTGCAACAGAAAGTTGGCAATTAACTCAACCTAAGCAACATATGCTGATCAACAGTGCCCATGATTTAACAGAGTTTTTATACCTTACAGAGCCTAATAGAACTCGTAAGTTAGTAAAACTTCTTTAGCTTGATATGTTTTTTACGTATTAATCAACTCCACAAGCTGCTTAAGCTGCTCATGACTGAGTGGGTTGTGGGCATGATTACCGTAAAGCAGCACGATATCAATGACAGGCAATACCGGAAGTGAGGTACCGCAGATCTCTTCCACACCTGATTGCATGCTTATTCGCGCCATACTGCCAATTGCCAGTCCCTGTTTAATCAAGCCATGTAACGCTCCCGCTGAGCCACAACAGGCAATAATATTAAAACGACGCTCGGCTTTTAATAGACCCTCAATACTGGCTTGGTGAAACTTACAGTCTCGTTGAAACAAGGCGATAGGAAGTGGGGTTGAATCGTTAATCTCAAAAGCAGGGCTTTTCACCCACACGCCTTGGCTTGATTGCAATAAGTAGCCTTCTTCGCTGTCTGGCGAGCGAGTGGCAATCACCAAATCGAGCATACCTTGGTCTAGTTTGGCTCTGAGCTCAGTACTAGGGGCGCAGCTTATTTGTAAATCCAGTGCATTAAACTGTTGGTGTAAAGCATCAACAAGCTCTGGTAGTAAAGAGTGGGCATAGTCATCAGGACAACCAATGCGCACACGTATATTGCCAGTGCCTGCTTTTAATTGCTTAAAGGCTTCATCATGAAGCGCTATCAATTGCTTTGCATAGCTTGCTAGCTGGTGGCCTTGATGGCTTAGCACCAACTGACGGCCTTGCTTTTCAAATAGCGGACTTGCGAGGTCTTGTTCAAGCTTTTTCATTTGCATACTTACCGCAGATTGGGTTCTGCAAATTTGTGCTGCAGCGCGGGTGAAGCTGCCTGTATCAACAAAGGCACAAAAAGTTCTGAGGGCATCAATATCCATAATGTATCAGCTTTTCTTATAGGTAGCATAAAAACAATTGGCGAGTAATTACCCAATTGCTGTTTTATAGTGAGCCTAATCTAAACGTTAAAGGAAGCACAATGCAATTATTTATTGGCAATAAAAACTACTCAACTTGGTCATTGCGGGCGTGGTATTTGCTGAGTAAATTCAATATCTCTTTTACAGAGCTGCAATTAGTTTTAGATACGCCTGAGTTTTATGAAGCATTAAAAAGTAAGTTTCCCGTGCAAAAAGTGCCGGCCCTTATTGATGCTGAATTAATCGTGTGGGATTCACTCGCTATTTGTGAATACATCAATGATGCTTATCTAAATGGTGCTGCTTGGCCTAGTGAAATAGCCCAAAGAGCAAAAGCGCGCAGTCTAGCGGCTGAGATGCACTCTGGTTTTGCTGCACTTCGCAGTGAAATGCCAATGAATATTCGCGCTAACAGGCATGTTGAATTATCAGAGCAAGCTAAAAAAGACATTGCGCGTATCGATGAGATATTTTCTGCTCAGCAGCAAAGTTACCCTAATGCATGGTTATTTGGTGAGTTCTCTATTGTTGATGCGATGTTTGCACCTGTGGTGCTGCGCTTCAAAACGTATCAGGTGGAGCTTTCGCATGCTGCACAAGCTTATTGCCAGCACGTACTTAGTTGCTCGGTAATGCAAAGCTGGATCAGCGAAGCCCTTAAAGAAACCGATATTGTAGACTGTGATGAAGCGGGTGAAGAAATCAACTAACTGAAATTTAGAATATTTTCCTATTTAATTTATTGTCTACTATACTTTTATTTGGGGTTTTTTGTAGTATTTTTATACAAAAATACTAGTTTAATTAG
>NZ_JAKEVM010000082.1 GCF_022398475.1 Pseudoalteromonas shioyasakiensis
AAAGGTTCTTATTTGGGAATTTTTGCTTTTAACATGTTTTTTTTGGATAAATACTAAATTAATAACTAAATGGAATATCAAAGCAGATTCTATTCTTTTTTAATCGCCTCAGACCTCGTTATTCTTCACGCTCAGATAAACCTTTAAAGCATTTCTATTGAGTCTTTAAAGTCGAAAAAATTGTTCGCGAAATGACAGTAGCAAGTTCGTTTCGCAGTTAACTTTTCAGGGTTACGAGGAATAAATTCATGTTGTTAAGTCAACTAAATGCAGCGGCGAGCCCGCTATCGCAAGAGCAAGTACAGAAGCTGCAAGGCTTAGTGGCTGAACTTAATCCAATTCAGCAAGCGTGGGTAAGTGGTTACTTAGCTGCGAATGCCAACGCAGGTGCATTAACCGGTGGTGTTGCTGCCACTCCAGCTGTAGGTGATGCACCGCCGCTAACTATTTTATACGGCTCGCAAACGGGTAACGCAAAAGGCGTGGCGAGCAAGTTAAAAGAGCAGGCAGAGTCGCGCGGTCTAACTGTTAAGCTAGTAAACATGGCTGACTACAAACCAACAGCCCTGAAAAAAGAAAAGTTTATCACGGTTGTTGTTTCAACCTACGGTGAGGGTGAGCCACCAGAAGACGCTGAAAGCCTTCATGAATTCTTAACAACTAAAAAAGCACCTAAACTAGATGGTGTTAAAGTGGCTGTGATTGGCTTAGGTGATTCAAGTTATGAGTTCTTCTGTCAAACAGCAAAAGATTTTGAAGAGCGTTTTAACAAGCTTGGCGCAGAAACTATTTTCCAGCGTGCTGACCTAGATGTAGATTACGATGATGAAGCAGCTAAGTGGATTGATGGTGCACTTGATGCGTTTGAGCCTGATCTTAAAGCGCAGCAACAAGCAAGTGGTGGTCAAGTTGTGGCTATGCCATTTGCTGCAGCGGCACCAGCAGCAAGTCAATACACCAAGCAAAACCCTTTTGCTGCAGAGCTAAGTGTTGTGCAAAAAATTACCGGTCGTGATTCAACCAAAGACGTGCGTCATGTTGAAATTTCATTAGAAGGTTCAGACATTACCTATACACCGGGTGATTCGCTAGGCGTTTACTTCTTAAATGACGAAGCGCTTGTTGATGAAGTACTTACGCTTACACAAATCGATGCATCTAGCACGGTTAAACTTGGCGACGAAGAACTAAGTGTTCGTGATGCATTAATCGAAAAATTAGAATTAACTCAGTCATACCCAGGTTTTGTTGAAAAATACGCAACAGCAACTGGCAGCCCTGATTTATTAAAGTTGGTTGAAGATAAAGCGGCAATGCGTGAGTACATCGAACCTCGCCAAATCTTCGATATTATTCGTCAAAACCCAGCTCAGCTTGAAGCACAAACCTTAGTAGACTGCTTACGTAAACTACAAGCACGTTTATATTCGATCGCATCTAGCCAAGCAGAAGTTGAAGAAGAAGTTCACTTAACTGTGGGTCTGGTTGAGTTTGATGCATTTGGTAGCGAGCACTTAGGTGGTTGTTCTGGCTATTTAGCACGTCGTGCTGAAGAAGGTTGCAAAGTAAAAGTATTCAGCGAGCATAACGATAACTTCCGTTTACCGGCTAATGATGAAACGCCAATTATCATGGTAGGTCCGGGTACAGGTATTGCACCTTTCCGTGCGTTTTTACAAGAGCGTGATGCCCGTGAAGCAAGCGGTAAAAACTGGTTATTCTTTGGTAACCCACACTTTACCCAAGACTTTTTATATCAAGTAGAAATTCAAGGTTACTTGAAGTCAGGTTTACTGACAAAAGTGGATGTGGCGTTTAGCCGTGACCAAGCCGAAAAAGTATATGTTCAAGACAAACTTCGCAAAAACAGCCAAGAAGTATTTGCTTGGTTAGAAGCGGGTGCTCATTTCTATATCTGTGGTGATGCAAACCGTATGGCGAAAGATGTTCATCAGGCGCTTGTCGACATTATCAAAGAAAATAGCGGCAAAGATGATGAACAAGCTGAGCAATATTTAAAAGATTTACGTAGCGCAAACCGCTATCAGAAAGACGTGTACTAATCACGTTTAAAGCTAACAGCCGTCACTGTAACAAATTTAGGAAATACCATGAGCGAACAAGACAAAAACGTAAAGCTTTCTGATAACGAGCGTTTGAAAAGAGAAAGTAACTTTTTACGTGGCACCATTGAGCAAGATTTAAAAGACGAGATCACCGGTGGGTTCACTGCTGATAACTTCCAACTGATCCGTTTCCACGGCATGTACCAGCAAGATGACCGTGATATTCGCCCTGAGCGCGCTAAACAAAAATTAGAGCCATTACATAATGTTATGTTACGTGCTCGTATGCCTGGCGGTATCATCAAGCCTGAGCAATGGTTAGCGATTGATAAGTTTGCTGAAGAGAAAACCAGCTATGGCAGTATTCGTTTAACCACGCGTCAAACGTTCCAGTTCCATGGTGTGCTTAAGCCAAATATTAAAGGCATGCATCAAATGCTTAATAGCGTGGGTATTGACTCAATTGCAACGGCAGGCGATGTAAACCGAAACGTATTATGTACAACTAACCCAGTTGAGTCTGAGCTTCACCAAGAAGCTTACGAGTGGGCTGCGAAGATCTCTGAGCACCTATTACCAAAAACTAAAGCATACGCTGAAATTTGGTTAAATGGCGAAAAGAGTGAAACCACTGAAGAGCCAATTTTAGGTTCAACTTACTTACCGCGTAAGTTTAAAACCACAGTAACAATTCCACCGAACAATGAAGTGGATGTGCATGCGAACGACTTAAACTTCGTGGCAATTGCAGAAAACGGCAAGTTAGTTGGCTTTAACGTGTTAGTGGGTGGTGGTCTTGCGATGACTCACGGTGATACAGCAACGTATCCGCGTAAAGCAGATGACTTTGGTTTTATTCCACTTGAGCATACGTTAAAAATTGCTGAGCACGTGGTGTCTGTACAGCGTGATTGGGGTAACCGCTCTAATCGTAAAAATGCGAAAACTAAGTACACATTAGATCGTGTAGGTTCTGATGTATTTAAAGCTGAAGTTGAAAAACGTGCCGGTGTTCAATTTGAGCAAAGCCGCCCGTATGAGTTCACTCACCGTGGTGACCGTATCGGTTGGGTTGAAGGTATTGATGGTAAGCACCACTTAACGCTGTTTATTCAAAGTGGCCGTATTTTAGATTACCCAAATCAACCTCTTAAAACAGGCTGCCGTAAAATTGCTGAAATTCACCAAGGTGATTTCCGCATGACTGCAAACCAAAACTTGATCATCGCAGGTGTTCCGGCTGATCAAAAAGCGGTAATCGAAGAAATTGCTCGCAACCATGGCTTAATTGATGACAGTCATACAGAGCAGCGTAAAAACTCAATGGCGTGTGTGGCATTACCAACCTGTCCGTTAGCGATGGCTGAAGCAGAGCGCTATTTACCAAGCTTAATTGAGAAAACTGAAGCGTTATTAGCTAAGCACGGTATCAGCGATGACAACATCATTATGCGTGTTGTGGGTTGTCCGAATGGCTGTGGCCGAGCCATGTTGGCAGAAGCGGGTCTGGTTGGTAAAGGTCCGGGTAAATACAACGTGTACTTAGGCGGTAACCGCGAAGGCACGCGTATTCCAAAATTGTATTTAGAAAATGTCGGCGAAGACGTATACCTAGAAGCATTCGATAAGCTAATTGGCCAATGGGCAAATGAGCGAAATGAAGGCGAGTGTTTTGGTGATTTTGTAATTCGCAAAGGCATTGTTGCTGAAGTAAAAGTTTCAGTAACCGATTTTCACGCATAATTTTATAAGCGATACCGCTTTAAGGTTTGGAATTAACCATGAGTGAATTTAAAGACATCTTAACGATGAGCAAAGAAGACCAAACAGCCATGCTGGCTGATATTAATGGTCTTTTGGCTGATAAAAGCGCAGAAGAGCGTGTTGCGTGGGCACTTGAAAACTTACCAAGCACACACTTTTTGTCGTCGAGCTTTGGTATTCAAGCGGCGGTGATGTTGCACTTAGTGACATCGCAGCAGCCAGATATTCCTGTGGTACTGACTGACACTGGTTATTTGTTCCCTGAAACCTATCAGTTCATCGAGCAAATGACGGAGCGACTTTCGCTTAATCTTAAAGTTTATAAAGCTAAGCTTAGCCCCGCGTGGCAAGAAGCGAAGTTTGGTAAACTTTGGGAGCAAGGTGAAGCCGGTATTAAGCAGTATAATCAACTTAATAAAGTTGAGCCTATGAGCCGCGCTTTAAACGAGCTGCAAGCAGGCACTTGGTTTAGTGGTTTGCGCCGTGATCAATCATCAAGCCGTGCTGACAAGCAAATTGTTGAAATCAGCCGTGGTACTGTGAAAGTCTACCCACTTATTGAGTGGAACAACCGAGATATTTATCAGTATCTAACTAAGCATGATTTACCGTATCACCCACTTTGGGAACAAGGTTATGTGTCTATGGGTGATGTACACACCACGCGTAAACTTGAACCAGGTATGACAGAAGAAGAGACGCGTTTCTTTGGTTTAAACCGTGAATGTGGCTTACATATTGACGGTGATGGTATCTAATCCTAAATTCCTATCAGAATTTTCGTAAAGCGCAACCTAGGTTGCGCTTTTTTTGTGCTATTTATATACAATCCCTGGCTCAATTTTATGAGAGAAAATTATGAGTCGTGCTGTTGTTTTTTTATTGTTGTTTTTAATTGTGCCTTTAGTGCGAGCAGAAACTTTGAGGGTTGCGCTTTATGACACAGATTACCCTCCATACCATTTAGTTAGTGGCAAACAAAAGGGGTTAGTTGATGAGCTACTTGAGCGATTTGCTGAACAGTACAAGCTGAAAACTGACTATATTTTAGTTCCTGAGGTACGTTCACAGCATTTACTTGATGAAGGCAAGGTTGATGTGCGCTTAGAGTCTGAGCAGTGGTATCGCGGAGGTAATCAATACTATTGGAGTGATAGCATCGCAGTTGTTGAAGATATTTTAGTTATGCCGAGAGGTTGTCATATTCCAGCTATTGATGAGCTAGGTGGTTATGTGTTGATGGCCCGCTTTGGCTACACCTATCCGCAATTTGAAGCGTTGTTTGCATCTGGAAAATTGCACCGTGAGGACTTTTACTCTGAACTAGATATGCTGAAGGCTTTAGTCGACATACAGCAAAATCAACGTGTTGCTGTGATCGCAAAAAACACACTGCAGTGGTATGCCTCAAAAAATAATGCCTTTAAAAAATTGACGGTAAGTGATTACAGTGTGGGCAAAGCGCCAATGCAATTACAGTTTGCTTATAATGAAAAAGGGAAGCGTATCAGCGAGCAATTTAATGAATTTATGAAAAATCTTAAATCATCCGGTGAATTTGCTAAGATTGAGAGTAACTACCAATAATCGGTAAATGGAATGATTAAGCGTTTTTGTTACCTTGCGGTTATGCTGCTACTAACCAGTGTTGCGCTGCTGTTTTACATTAAAAAGCCAGACGGTAAACCTTACTTAGAACTGAGCATGTTCGAGCGTTACTCAGAAAAAGTTAGTGGTGATGTGAGTGATTTTGCTTCGCAAAGTGCCGATACACTTACCAGCCAAGCAAAAAAGCTCACTGAGAAATTGAGTTTTAGCAAAGACGTTAATACACCTGTTGTTGTTTATAAATGGCAAGATGAACATGGTCAGTGGCACTATGCTGATACACCTCACCCTAATTACGTTAGTACCCCGGTAAGTTTAGATCCGAACGACATAACAGTGTTACCTGCAGAGACTTTTCAGGCAGATGAGAAGCAACCAGCAACCGTTAAAGCTAACGAAGCACCTTCAGCGCTTGGCGTATACGACCCTAAAAATGTACAAAAGATGATGCAAGACGCTGAGCAAGTAAAACAGCTTATGGAGCAACGTAACAAGCAACTTGAACAGCAGCTCAAAGAGCAAGGTGGAAATTAGCTCTGTTTGTTATGTGCTTTTAGATCGCTTTCCATTTTCATCAGTAAAATAGTGAGATAAATTTTGGTAGGCAAAGAGAATAGCACACCAACGGCAATACACGCTGCGCTGATCATAATGCCATGTATACCCATACTATCACTTAAGTAATTACCAGCTAATAAAGAATGCCCCAATATAATTAGGCAAATACCTAAAATAATAAAGGTTTTTAAGATTCGAATGATAGTTTGTTCGGTCATACAAGCACCTCACTTTAGCCTTAATTAAAGTGTAGGTGCTGTTGTCATTAATAGGATTGTTCTAAATCAAGCAATTGTCGGTTATTTGTCCAATTTTACTGGGCCGTTGATGTTATTGATGCTTAAATCACCTGAACCCGCTTCGATAATTGTCAGGCCGAGTGTGTCATCCACATAAATGCTGCCAGAGCCATCGGTAATGGTAACCAGCCCTTTGATTTGTCTTACATCTATATCACCAGAGCCATCTTCAATGGTAAGCGCACCAGCCAATGTTTTAATGCTGATACTACCTGATTCATCAATAATACGTGCAGGGCCTTGGCTGTTTTCGATGCGGATATCACCAGAGTCATCTTCAATATCAATACGCCCTTGCCCTTGGTCTATCATTATTGAGCCAGAATCGTCTTCAATGCTGATATTGCCGCTGACATTGCTAATGCGAATATCCCCCGAGTCATCATCAATATTAATATTACGACCACCTTCGATCACAAGTGCTCCTGAATCATCATCAATGCTGATATCGTTTTGCATTGCACGTATCACGATATCACCTGAGTCATCATCGATCTCTAGTTTGAGGTTGCTAGGCACAGAGACAATTAAATCAATATGAGGTGATGAACCACTGTAAAACGATAAGCTACCATTATTGAGCTTACTGATAAGCTCTGCGGTGTCGCCGTGCTTTTCGAGGGTTAATGTATAGGTCTCATCGCCTTTAGCCGCATAGATATTAGCATTTACTGTGATAGCCGTGGCGTTGCTGTCGCCTTTGATGATCAGTGAACCTGCTTCGGCATCAATTTTTAGCTCGTTTAAATTTACAGCCGACACGCTTAAGTCTTGTTGTTTTTGTTCTGCGATTTGACCCGGAGAGACATGAATAACACAGCCCGTTAATAATAAACTTGATGAGATGGCCGTTGCGCAAATTGCGCGTTTGAATGATGCAATAGTCATAAGGATTCCAAAATTATTGTGATTTTTATCTGGTTAGCATTTGCAAACTATGGTCCAATTTTAACATGCTGATTTTTATGTGCTTTTCATTTTTTGTAAATAAGTGTGTTGGTCTAAACTGCAATTAATTGGTGATTTAAACAAAAAAAGGGGCTGAAAATTCAGCCCCTTAGTTAACTTAAAAGCAATTACTGCTCAGCCAGCATATTACGCAGTACATACTGTAAAATACCGCCGTGTTTGTAGTAATCCCACTCTTTCGGGGTATCTATACGCACATCAACACTAAAGCTAATTTGTTTGCCTTCACTGTTAGTGGCAATCACACTGACTTCATTGGTTTTGTCATATAAGCCTTCAAAGTCGAATGACTCTTGGCCGGTTAGACCCAGTGATTCATAGCTTTCACCTTCTTTAAATTGTAGGGGTAAAACACCCATACCAATCAAGTTTGAACGGTGAATACGCTCATAGCTTTGTGCAATAACGGCTTTAACACCAAGTAAAAGTGAACCTTTAGCAGCCCAGTCGCGTGATGAGCCTGTGCCATATTCCGCGCCCGCTAAAATGATCAGTGGCGTGCCATCTTGCTGATATTGCATCGCTGCATCATAAATGCTGGCGAGCTCATCGCTTGGTTGCATACGAGTCACACCGCCTTCGGTACCCGGTGCTAATAGATTACGTAAACGCACATTAGCAAAGGTACCGCGCATCATTACTTCGTGGTTACCACGACGCGAACCGTACGAGTTAAATTGTGCTTTTTGTACACCGTGCTCTTGCAAGTAAAGACCTGCTGGTGCATCCGCTTTAATCGCACCTGCTGGCGAGATGTGGTCAGTGGTAACTGAGTCACCTAATTTTGCTAAACAGCGCGCACCACTAATGCTAGGAATGCCAGGAGGCTCAATCTCCATACCATCAAAGAATGGTGCTTTTTTGATGTAGGTTGACGCATCATCCCAATCATAAAGTTTGCCATCAGGAATTTGAATTTTCTGCCAACGATCATCGCCTTGATATACGTTGCCATAGCTTGATGCGAACATTTCTTTGGTTACAGTTTCGCGGACGAGTTCGTTCACTTCACTAACACTTGGCCAGATATTTTTTAGATAAATGTCATTACCATTAGGGTCTTGCGCAAGCGGCTCGTTATAAACGTCTATATCTGTACGACCCGCAATTGCGTATGCAACCACAAGAGGTGGTGACGCTAAGAAGTTCATTTTCACATCTTGGTGAATACGCCCTTCAAAGTTACGGTTACCCGATAAAATAGAGCTTACAACCAGTTTATGCTTTTGAATTGCATCGGTGATTTCATCAGCTAGTGGGCCTGAGTTACCGATACAGGTTGTACAACCATAACCGACAAGGTTAAAGCCTAAGGCATCTAAGTCATCCATTAAGTCGGCTTTTTTCAAGTAATCAGTCACCACTTGTGAGCCTGGAGCAAGTGAGGTTTTAACCCATGGCTTAACCTTTAATCCTAATTGTTTGGCTTTTTTAGCCACTAGGCCAGCAGCTAAAATAACACTTGGGTTTGACGTGTTTGTACAACTTGTAATTGCAGCAATGACACAAGCACCATCATTAAGCTCAAACTCTTCGCCTTTAAAGTTAACCTTAGCTGCGCCCATAAACTGTGCTTCGTTTACTGGCTCATCAGGGTTGGTGGTTGGGCCTTCATCTTCAATGCGCGCTTCTTGAACATCGCTTTTATCGCGATGTTGCATACGTTCTTCTTGAAAGCCTTTTAAGTGCTCACCAATAATGCTACCTGCTTTATCAAGGGCAATTCTATCTTGCGGACGCTTAGGTCCAGCAAGGCTTGGCACAACATCATCAAGTGATAACTCTAGTGTGTCGGTATAATGAGCTTCATCGCCAGGGTTACGCCATAAGCCTTGGTGCTTTGCATAGTCCTCGATGAGTTTAAGTTGTTTGTCATCGCGGTTAGTTAAACGTAGGTAGTTAATGGTTTCATCATCAATTGGGAAAATACCGCAGGTTGCACCATACTCAGGCGCCATGTTTGCAATAGTTGCACGGTCTGCAAGCGGTAAATCAGCAAGACCATCACCATAAAACTCAACAAATTTACCCACTACGCCATGGTTACGCAGCATTTCTGTTACGGTTAGCACAAGGTCTGTTGCGGTCGTACCTTCTGGTAGGCGACCATTGAGCTTAAAGCCAACGACCTGTGGAATAAGTAAGCTGATTGGTTGACCAAGCATTGCGGCTTCGGCTTCAATACCACCGACACCCCAGCCTAATACCCCAAGACCATTGATCATGGTGGTGTGCGAATCGGTTCCGACTAGGGTATCTGGGTAGGCGAGTGATTTACCATTTTTACTATCGTTAAATACCACGCGGGCTAAATACTCTAAATTAACTTGGTGTACGATGCCGGTTGCTGGTGGCACGACTTTCAAGTTATCGAAGGCAGTTTGCCCCCAGCGTAAAAATTCGTAACGCTCTTTGTTACGCTCATATTCAAGTTTCGCATTTAAGTCGAATGAGCCATCTTCACCGTAGCCGTCAACTTGCACTGAGTGGTCAATAACAAGCTCAGCAGGTGACAGCGGATTAATTTTTGCAGGGTCGCCGCCAAGTTTTTCCATGGCATCACGCATCGCGGCTAAATCGACAATGGCGGGTACGCCAGTAAAATCTTGCATTACAACGCGAGCAGGTGTAAACGCTACTTCTGCTGATGGTTTCGCTTGAGGGTCCCAGTTTAGTAAAGCATCGATATCTTGCTTTTTAATATTAACGCCATCTTCATTGCGCAACAGGTTTTCAAGTAAGATTTTTAGAGAGAATGGCAGACGTTTTGCTTTGTCGCCTAAACCTTGTAAAGAGTGAATATGGTATTGCTCACCATTAATCGTAAGCTGCTTTTGGGTATCAAAACTGTTATTCATTATTTGCCCCTGTGGTTTGAGCAAGCAATTTGGCTTGCTTTGTTGTTTCCTTTTCGAAATAGACACAGTGTTATTGCAAACTTAATACCAGCTGAGAAATTCATCTAGCTGATGAAAAAATATGCTACCTAATATAGTTGCTGCTGATGTGATTTATTTCAAGGGAAGGAGGCAGATAAAAAGGGTAGTCACTTTAAACTACCCTCAGAAATAAGTGTTTTTAGTTAAGCCAGTTTTGTTGTTTACCTTTATGGCTAATAAACAGTAATAGTAAACCAATAATGATAACACACAATGGCATTGCTAATGCGCTAGTACCAAACATAACAAGGCTATCTATCACCACAAAATTATAATATTGCTGGACTAATACGGCGATAAACGAGATTAAAAATAACTCGCGCGCAAGGGCTTTTTTTGCCAGTAATAAGATGCTCGCGAAGCTTGCTGCAAACACGGCTATCGCAAAGGCAGCCGTTGACCAGAGCGGTATGTCGCGGTATGCGGCTTGTTGTGCTTCGGGGAGTTGGTTAATCATTTCGGGTGTGATCAACAGTTGCATTACGAACGCAATGACACCTAAAAGATTCCATACAAGGGCTGCCCAAGCAAGTGGCTTGAGCCAAGCTGGAGGATTCATAAATCACCTTTTATTGTTGTTATAATCGCATTCAATTAAAGGTGATTTATGCTAACTAAGCAAGCTCTAGTTAACCAAACGAGATAGGGCGGCGACCGGTTTTTTCGTCTACTTTTGGTTTTTTAGTACGTTTACGCTTCGATTTTTTTGGCGCTTCTTCAGCGCTTTGTGGTTGTGCTTTTTGTACCGGTTCCGGTGGGCGAGGATTTGGTGTTGCATCTTCGCTTAGTGTTAGTTGGAACAACTCACCGTCGAAAGCCAACACGTCACCACTGTATAATTTTTTCCGTTTTATTGTACAAATTTCATAGTTAACCCCAACATAACCTTCACCAATTAAGGCTTTTGCTTGGCCGCCTGTTTCGACTAGGTCGAGCACTTTTAGCAAGTTGCATAACTCTATTGGCTCTTCTTCTAGTTCAATTTCGATGAAATCTTCGTTCATGTTGGTCTCTCTTAATTCAATCGCAGCCATTATAAAGCCTAGCACTCAATTGAACCAAGATTAAATTTTTAAGCTCTTCAAGCGGTTAAAATTTGCAGCAATAAATAATCCGACATTTTTACAAGCAGTAAAAAAACTGCAGTATTTGCTGGGTACACTGCGCGCGTTTGGAATTGGTGTACAAATTGCTAAATGCATGTCCGTTTCATTTTTTATTCGTTCAGGAGAAGTTGTAATGGGCGTAAGATCAGCGCTAAGAAAAGAGTTAATGGGTTTGCAAGATTCGTCATTGCTTGCTGCAGATGATGTGCGAGCTTTGTTAACGCAAACAATTAAGTCTCAGCCTGAAAAATCAGAACAAGGTTTTGCGTTAATTTCGCGCTTTAATGATAACCATAGCCAGTTAAGTTCAGGTGAAACAAACAAAGAAAAGCTGCTTCAGCATCAAACTCACCGTTTATTTAAAGATATTCTATATACCCGTCAAAGTGTTAATAGTTGGCTAAAAAAACATCTTAGTTGATTTATTGTTTTTCTCATTTTAGACTACGTTTGTAATCTAAAGTGAGAGAGAGCATGAAAAGGATAATTTCAGCAGCCATATTTTTAGTTTTGGCAGGTTGTCAGCAACCAACAGTTTACGTATACACAGAAAACCTTGAACAGTCGCAGTTGCAATCATTAGAGCAAGCATTAAATAAACAAAGCTTACCCTATGAATATACCCAGCTTCCTGTGCCAAGAGAGTTTACTGATGCAACCTTAATGTTATCGAGCGATAAGATTCTTACTCATGAAGCCGAGCAACTAGCTGAAATTATGCAGGGACTGGGTTATCAAGCCGAAATTAAGTACACCACAGATGCCAATCACTTTTACAATCATGGCAATATTGGCTTTTACTTAAGAGCTAAAAATACCACCACCCGTTTTACTATGCCGGCTCGTGTACTCACCACTGGATGCGTTGAAGACAAGTATAATGATCTTGCAGTTACATTTAATGATAAGCAGGCACACTTTACCCTTACAAGCGGTAGAAAAGTTTCCCTAAATTGGGATTATTTATATGGCTACCTAGTCATTTATTATAAAAATTATTCGCAAACATACAGTCATTTAACGCCAGAAGTGAGCACCCCTTTTGGTATGAAACCATCAGATACTTACCGTTACACGGCACGTGTTAATAGCCCAAGTTGGTTAAATTGCTCATTGCAAATTGTGTATATGGACTAGCTTCGCGACTCAAGGTAATTACTAAGCTTAGTAATACGCTCACTCATGCCTTCGATTATGCGATCTTTAATTTTTTCACGGATCACATTAGGTAAGCGGGTGAGTGCTTCAGGGGAAATAGCTAACAAAATGGTATCGACTTTTGCGCGTGCGCTGGTACTGTGCTCTCGGTTATTGATAAAAGCACCTTCACCGATAAATTCACCGGGCTCAATGGTGCCAAGTTCGAGTAAATGACTTTGTTTGAATACCATCAGTGAGCCGCTTAGCACGATATAAAGCCGTTTATCAGCATCGTATTGTTTAAAAACAGCGCGGCCTTGTTTGACCAAATACAAATGACTGAATGACTCTAATAACACTTGTCGTTCACTGAGAGTAAACTCTCTAAAGAACGACAATCTGTTAATTATTTCCATTTGTTTAATTAGTGGAATGTGCTCGATTAACTTCATTGACTCACATAGGTATAGCGCGAAATTAGCTAATATTGCGCTCTTTTAGCTTGCGGGTCAATGTATTGCGGCCCCAACCAATCTTCACTGCGGCTTCTTGCTTGTGGCCAGCACAGTTGGCAAGGGCGGTTTTAATCAAACGAGTTTCGAGTTGTGCTTGAATGGCTGGCCAAATATTTTCTTTGCCTTGTTTAAGTTCAAGGTTAAGCCATTGTTGAAATGCATCTAGCCAATCACCTTCTTGCTCAGTCGGTGTAACAGCAACAATCTCTGGTGGTAAATCTTGCTCGCTGATCAGCTCACCCGGTGCCATAACCGTTAACCAGCGGCAGGTATTCTCTAATTGGCGCACGTTACCTGGCCAATTGAATAAGCGCAGTTGCTCAGTAGCTTTAGGGCTTAAAATTTTGCTTTCAACCTGCAACTCTTTGGCACTTTTATGTAAAAAGTGTTGTGCTAGTCGTTCAATATCTTCAGTACGCTCACGTAACGCGGGTAAGCGTAAACGCACCACGTTTAAGCGATGGAATAAGTCGTCACGAAACTTACCTTGTTTTACCAAGTCTTCGAGGTTTTGGTGCGTTGCAGCGATAATACGTACATCAACTTTAATACTTTGATGACCACCAACACGGTAAAACTCACCATCGGCTAACACGCGTAATAAACGTGTTTGTACATCGAGCGGCATATCACCTATTTCATCTAAAAATAAGGTGCCGCCATTCGCTTGTTCAAAACGGCCTTTACGAATACTGTCGGCTCCAGTGAACGCGCCTTTTTCGTGACCGAATAACTCTGACTCGACCAATTCTTTTGGAATGGCAGCCATATTCAAAGCTATAAATTGGTTTTCTTTACGAGGGCTGTGGTTATGCAGGGCACTTGCAACTAGCTCTTTACCTGTCCCTGACTCACCATTAATCAGAACGCTCATACTTGATGCTGATAATTTACCAATTGCCCTAAACACCTCTTGCATAGCAGGCGCTTCGCCTATGATATGCGCATTGGTTTGTGGTGCTTGCTTACGTTTAGTTTTTTTCGTTGAATTAGCACGGCATGCGCTTTCAACCAGCGCGACAGCTTCATCTAAATCGAACGGTTTAGCGAGATACTCAAATGCCCCTTTTTGGAAGGCATTAACCGCTGAGTCTAAGTCTGAGTGAGCGGTCATGATGATCACTGGCAGGCCTGGGTTTTGCTCAGCAATAGTCTCAAGTAACGCCATGCCGTCCATACCCGGCATTCGTACATCAGATACTAATACCGTTGGCTGGCTAAACTTTAATGCATTAAGCACATCTTGTGCGTTCGCATAGCTTTCAGTTTCAAATCCTGCACGTGCCAACGCTTTCTCTAGTACAAAGCGAATTGAGGCATCATCATCAACTAACCAGACTGTTTTCATGACTACTCCAAAAAACCATTAATCCGTAAAAGGCAAATAGATATTAAATTCTGTATGGCCTGGCCAACTGTCACAATCAATGTGGCCATCATGTTGGTCAACCAAGGTTTGCGCTATCGATAAACCAAGCCCTGATCCATTTTCTTTGTTGGTGATCATTGGGTAGAACAAGGTTTCACGTAAGCTCTTGTCTATACCTGGGCCGTTATCCGAAATTTGGATCAGCAAGGTTTTTTTCGGCGCCTTACCTGGGCGCCTGTGTTGATGATTGATGCGGGTTTTTATTCTTATCTCGCCACCATCAACCAGTGCCTGTTGTGCATTACGAATAATGTTCAGTACCACTTGTTGAATTTTACTTTGGTCAATGTACACACTCGGTATACTTGGATCATAGTCTTTCACTAAAGTGATATTGGCATTGTTATCTAACATGCTCAGCTTAATCACTGACTCTAACGCTTGGTGAATGTTGCCATAGGATTTATGTGGCAATTGATTCGGACCAAGTAAGCGGTCTACAAGCTCGCGTAAACGGTCTGCTTGTTCAATGATTAATTCGGCACATTGATCACGTTCTTGCTGATCAACCTCATATTGCAATAATTGCGCCGCTCCGCGAATTCCACCTAAAGGATTTTTAATTTCGTGTGCCAAACCGCGAATTAGATTACGTGCTGCTTGATACTGATGCATTTGGTTCGAAGCTTGATCGTGGCGAATTTCATCATCCATTTGGCGGCATTCAAACAAAATATAATTTTCATCATTGCTGCTTATTCGTCGCGTGCTAATGGTCAGCTTGGCATGGCGAGAATCGACGAACACCACGTCAGCTCTATGCTGGTGGCAATCAACACCATCGAACAACGAATACTGAGCAATGCGTTTTAAGTCTATTGAGTGGTAATTGAATAGGTTATCGAACGGTTGGTTGATAATGCGCTTGGGTCCTAAACCTAAAAGCTCACTGGCGCTATCGTTTGCATAAACCAGTTTAAAATCTCGGTCGAGTAAAATGACAGCAGTACTTAAATTTTTCCAAATACTGTCGAGCAGTTCAGAGTTAAAATGTGTTTCACTGAGCATGGTTGCACCATTTTAGTGCGTTTCAATTTAGTGCAGCTTAGCATACTCTTTTTACTTTGCGAGAAGTCATGCCAAAAACCTTAGTTTCCGCCATAAATTGAGGTTCTGTGCATGAAAAAGGTGCTGACTGGGCTAACCGAAACGAGTTTATTATTAGCATCATAAAGTTTAGCTTGTAATGTGTGTTCTCCACGCTCGACCTCTCTTAGTGCAAAGGTCGTGCTATTACTTGGTGCACCATGGGCAGAACCATCAAATAAAAGTTGTACTTTAAATCCGTTTTCAAAGCGTGGGCTAATTCGAGCAGTGACATACACTGAACCGGTATTTTCTCGCACGGTTGCTTCATTAGCAGGAGAAGCAATACTGACTTTAAATTTGACAGGTGTCGCACTTGGTGCGCTATCAAGTATGCTGGTGTCGGTAGCTGGCATGGTCAGGTTTTGGGTATTCATCTTTACTTCGGTAGCGCCAGGGCGCGGTGTATCAGAAAATACTAAAACGCCGTTTTTATCTTTCCAAGAATACACTTTCTGCGCTGCGCTATAGCCAAAAAAGCTTATAAAAATCAGCGATAGTACCAATAAAGTTGTGCTTTTCACCCTGCAACCCTGCATTTTTTAATCTAAATAAAACTGTAGAGTAGAACCCGCTCAATTACCATTAAAAAAGCCCGCAGAGCGGGCTTGAGAACACACATTTATTATCTTTTAGATAATTCTGCTACAGCGTGTGTTACACGCTGTAGTACATTTCGAACTCAACTGGGTGAGTTGTCATGTTAAGTTTTTCAACTTCTTGACCTTTAAGCGCGATGTATGCATCGATTAGGTCATCAGTGAATACGCCACCTTGAGTTAAGAACTCACGGTCAGCGTCTAATGATGCTAGTGCTTCAGATAAAGAAGATGCAACTTGTGGGATCTCAGCTGCTTCTTCAGCAGGTAGATCGTATAAGTCTTTGTCCATTGCATCGCCAGGGTGGATCTTGTTTTTGATACCGTCTAGGCCAGCCATAAGCATTGCAGAGAATGCTAAGTATGGGTTAGCTGTTGGATCAGGGAAACGAATTTCGATACGACGTGCTTTTGCAGACGGTACCACTGGGATACGGATTGAAGCAGAACGGTTACGTGCAGAATATGCAAGCATTACTGGTGCTTCGAAGCCTGGTACTAGGCGCTTGTATGAGTTAGTTGATGCGTTAGCAAATGCGTTGATTGCTTTAGCGTGCTTGATGATACCACCGATGTAGTAAAGAGCTTCTTCAGATAGACCAGCGTATTTGTCACCAGCGAAGATGTTTACGCCATCTTTACCTAGAGATTGGTGGCAGTGCATACCAGAACCGTTATCACCTACGATTGGTTTAGGCATGAATGTCGCTGTTTTTCCGTAAAGGTGAGCCATGTTATGGATAACATATTTCATCTCTTGAATTTCGTCAGCTTTTAATACCATTGTATTGAAGCGCGTTGCGATCTCATTTTGACCTGCAGTTGCTACTTCGTGGTGGTGAGCTTCAACTACTTGACCTAGTTCTTCAAGAACTAAACAAGTTGCTGAACGCCAGTCTTGTGATGAATCAACAGGAGAACACGGGAAGTAACCGCCTTTAACACCTGGACGGTGACCCATGTTGCCACCTTCGTAATCTTTATCTGAGTTCCAAGCAGCTTCTACAGAATCG
Source organism: Pseudoalteromonas shioyasakiensis (assembly GCF_022398475.1). Classification (GTDB taxonomy): domain Bacteria; phylum Pseudomonadota; class Gammaproteobacteria; order Enterobacterales; family Alteromonadaceae; genus Pseudoalteromonas. The sequence continues at coordinate 17,092 of NZ_JAKEVM010000082.1, forward strand.
ATTTTGTACATAGAACCAGACATGTCTGATTTGTATTTAACGTCATCAAAAAGGAAGAACTCTGGCTCTGGACCGAATAAAACAGTGTCAGCAATACCAGTAGAACGCATGTACTCTTCAGCGCGTTTTGCAACAGAACGTGGATCACGCTCATAACCTTGAAGTGTTGAAGGCTCAACTACGTCACAACGTACGATTAGTGTAGCTTCTTCAGAAAACGGGTCCATTTTCGCAGACTCAGGAACAGGCATAAGTACCATGTCTGATTCGTTGATACCTTTCCAGCCAGCAATTGAAGAACCGTCAAACATTTTGCCGTCTTCGAAGAAATCTTCATCAATTTGATGATGAGGAATAGAAACATGCTGTTCTTTACCTTTGGTATCAGTAAAGCGTAAATCAATGAACTTAACGTCATTTTCTTTGATAAAATCTAAAACCGATTGTGACATGTGTCCTCCAATTGTTGGGTTTTATTTTTTGCTGCATTATTGCTTTTCGCTTATATAAGCTGGTTTCGTGCCATTTTTTTAACACCTTGTTTAGACTTACAAAAAACAAACAAGGCTTTGTTTTGTTAACTTTTGTTGCACTAAATTGGTGCGTAAAAAGATCATTGTGGTGCGTAAAAAGTGCGACCTTGTTTTGCACAATTATTGAGCGTGCCAATTTTTCTGTTATGAACACGATTTAGTGCCAAAATATGGTTCAAAAACGAAAATTTCGCCAGTTTTGAGCTAAGATTCACTTTAATTTTCATAAATTTGTCATTTATAAAACAGATACTTATAAAAAGCTTGAAGAAAGTTTATAAATTTATATTGGATAAACTTTCATCCATGCCATTATTAAGGGATAATATGCGCCCTTTTAAATCCTATGCTGGGACATCTGGTGAAAACGCAGGTGAGTGCGTAGATCTTGCAGGATCAATGAGATTCAATTTCTCTGAGAAAAAATATGAGCATCGAAAAGTTAAGAAATATAGCGATTATCGCCCACGTTGACCACGGTAAAACAACTTTGGTTGATAAACTGCTTGAGCAATCAGGCACATTAGAAACGCGCGGCGGTAACGAAGAGCGCGTAATGGACTCAAACGACATTGAGAAAGAGCGTGGTATTACCATTTTAGCTAAAAACACAGCTATCTCTTGGAACGACTACCATATCAATATCGTAGACACCCCAGGACACGCCGACTTCGGTGGTGAAGTAGAACGCGTACTTTCGATGGCTGACTCAGTATTACTACTTGTTGATGCTCAAGAAGGTCCAATGCCGCAAACGCGTTTCGTAACGCAAAAAGCATTCGCACAAGGTTTAACACCGATTGTTGTTATCAACAAAATCGACAAACCAGGCGCACGTCCTGACTGGGTTATGGACCAAGTTTTCGACTTATTCGATAACTTAGGTGCAACTGATGAACAGTTAGACTTTAAAGTAATCTATGCATCAGCTATCAACGGCTGGGCAACAATGGATTTAGACGAGCCATCAGAAAACATGGAACCAATGTTCCAGATGATCGTTGACGAAGTATCTCCACCGGATGCAGATCCTGAAGGTGCTTTCCAAATGCAAATTTCTCAGCTTGACTACAACTCGTACATCGGTGTTATCGGTGTAGGTCGTATCAAGCGTGGTACTGTTCGCCCTAACCAACAAGTAACAATTGTTAGTGCAGATGGTACTAAGCGTAATGGTAAAGTTGGCCAAGTAATGAGCTACTTAGGTCTTGAGCGTCATGAAGCAGAGTCTGCAGGCGCGGGTGACATCATTGCTATCACAGGTCTTGGTGAGCTGAAAATCTCAGACACTATCTGTGATGTAAATACCGTTGAAGCATTACCACCGCTAAGTGTTGATGAGCCTACAGTAACAATGACGTTCTCTGTAAATACATCACCATTTGCTGGTAAAGAAGGTAAATTCGTAACTTCACGTAACATCCTTGAGCGTTTACAAGCTGAGCTTGTTCACAACGTTGCATTACGTGTTGAAGAAACTGACAACCCAGATAGCTTCCGTGTTTCTGGTCGTGGTGAGTTACACTTAGGTATCTTAATCGAGAACATGCGTCGTGAAGGTTACGAGCTTGCTGTATCTCGTCCACAAGTAATCCTTCGTGAAGTTGATGGTCAAAAAGAAGAGCCATACGAAACACTTACAATCGACTGTCAAGAAGAGCACCAAGGTTCTATCATGGAACAAATTGGTCTTCGTAAGGGTGAACTAACAGACATGTCTCCAGATGGTAAAGGCCGTGTACGTATGGACTTTATGATCCCAAGCCGTGGCTTAATTGGTTTCCAAACTGAGTTCATGACATTAACGTCTGGTTCTGGTCTTCTTTACCACACATTCGATCACTATGGTCCACACAAAGGCGGTACTATCGGTGCTCGTAAGAATGGTGTAATGATTGCAAACGCAACAGGTAAAGCACTTACTAACGCATTATTCAACTTACAAGACCGTGGTAAGTTATTCATCGGTCACGGTGTTGAAGTTTACGAAGGTATGGTTATCGGTATCCACAGCCGTGACAACGACCTAACAGTAAACGCGCTTAAAGGTAAGCAACTTACAAACGTTCGTGCATCTGGTACAGATGAAGCACAAACACTTGTTCCACCACTAAACTACACGCTTGAACAAGCGATTGAGTTCATCGATGATGACGAGTTAGTGGAAGTGACACCTGAAAACATCCGTATCCGTAAGCGTCACTTAACTGAAAGTGAGCGTAAGCGTGCGAGCCGTCAAGCTAAAGACTAATAACGTCTTTTAGTTTCAMAAAATTAAAACCGCCGTATTGAAAAATACGGCGGTTTTTTGTTGTATGATTAGCCGTTAGCCGTTAGCCGTCAAAAATCGAGAAGTTAGATTTCAGAAGTCAGATATCAGTTGATCGAGAGGGGGGTTATTTTTTAGGTAATTACACAAACAATCTTGTTGTTAAGGAAATGTATTTTACTTTGTTCTAACCACTAACCACTAACCACTAACCACTAACCACTAACCACTAACCACTAACCACTAACCACTAACCACTAACCACTAACCACTAACCACTAACCACTAACCACTAACC
>NZ_JAKEVM010000083.1 GCF_022398475.1 Pseudoalteromonas shioyasakiensis
CAATTAATGATATAAATACTTAGTAAATAACACTTCTCGGACAATCTCTTGTCCTGTTTCTTGTTTTAGTAGTGCTTTTAGCTTTTCGGTGCAGCGCTTTCTGATTTCTTCGCGGCCGGTAAGCGATTTAATGTTTTCTTCAGGCTCTTTTGAGAGTATTTCAACAATCGCATCACGCAATAGTGGAGTGTGATGTTCTACGATTGCGATATCAGATAGATCATTGAGCATGAGATCCACCGTAATACGAACATAGCCAAGTTTTTTATTACCTTGACCTATGTAGTTAGTGATGATGTCAGGCTCAAAACCAAAGTAGCCAACATTTGATTCAGCGCGTACAGACCAACTTGTTGCAGTAACAAGTAGCATGCTTATCAAGTAAATTGATAACAATGATTTTTTCATAGTTAAGAATATTCCACCCTTTCAATGATTTTTAGTCTATACCCAAATTCACTTAAGATACAGGCTGTTCTGCGTTTTTTAACCCTGCTTGAGATTAAATCATGACTTTTTCGAAACGTGCAGCAGTGATATCATTTGCACGGTATTTAAAAATAATGAGTCGTTGTGATCACATTCCCAGTTTCATTAGCTGCAAATTGGCAGCCTGCTTCAGCATTTCCAGATTTGACGCAACAACAGCAAGGTTGGTTGCTTGAAGCTGGGTCATTAACAGCCAAGCTTAAAAGTCACTGTCAGGCTTTTTCAGTTGAAGTTTTAAACGAGGCGCCATTTGACCTAACCGCCGAGCAACAAGCGTTACTCAATACCTCTCTAAGTCAGGCATTAAATCGCGAAGTGTTACTTCTATGCGATGGTAAACCGATGGTTTATGCACAAAGCTGGTTGCCGGCAGATGATACATTAAAAAAGCAGCAGTTACTAAGTATGGGAACAAGGCCGCTTGGTGATGTTATTTTTCAAGACCCAAGCTTATCGCGCACAGAAATAGAAGTTGCTGAATTTTCACAGCAGCACGCTATCCAAGCTTTAACATCTGAAATTGGCTTCTCTTCACAACCATTGTGGGGAAGACGCAGTGTTTTTAGCTTATCTAATGCTCATTTTCTCGTGGCTGAAGTATTCTTACCTGGAGCGTATATTTACCTATGAAGCTAGCTGCACTTAAGGTCGCACATATACCTTACTATAAACAGTTAATGCGTACCGATAAGCCAATTGGCACCTTGTTGCTATTGTGGCCAACTTATTGGGCGCTGTGGCTTGCTGAGCTTGGCACACCGAGCTTATTAAATTTTGTGGTTTTTAGTTTAGGCGTCTTTGTGATGCGCAGTGCTGGGTGTGTAATTAATGACTTTGCCGATCGTAAAATAGATGGCTCTGTTAAGCGCACAGCCCAGCGACCGCTGGCTGCTGGTTTGGTATCAAGTGGTGAAGCTCTGAGCTTATTTGTATTGCTTATTGTGGTGGCGTTTGGTTTAGTATTAACACTAGGGTGGTCAACGATATTATTGTCGTTTGGTGCCTTAGCACTGGCGTTTTGTTATCCCTTTATGAAGCGCTACACGCAACTACCGCAAGTTGTGCTTGGTGCTGCATTCAGCTGGGCTATTCCAATGGCCTATATGGCATCGATTGGCTCAGTGCCATTAGAAGCCTGGCTACTATTTACCGCGAATCTTGTTTGGACTGTGGCTTATGACACCATGTATGCCATGGTTGATCGAGATGATGATTTAAAGATTGGCGTTAAATCAACAGCAATCTTGTTTGCCAGCTATGACAGACACATCATCTTTTTACTCAATGCCTTGTTTATTACGATCCTTGCTTACATAGGTACGAGTAATCACCTTGGCTTGCCTTATTGGCTGGGCTTAGCTGCAGCGGTTGGTTTTTTACTTTATCAACAAACGCTTATTCATAAACGAGAACGAGATCCTTGCTTCAAAGCGTTTTTGAATAACCATTATGTAGGGTTAGTGATTTTTATCGGTATAGCAGCATCCTTGCCACTGCCGTTTTAATTACCTTGGTGGGTCGATAATACCGCTGATTGAGGTATTTTTTCTGAACCAGCCCGCAATAGAGTAGCGTACATCGTTTGCGGGTAATACTTCATGCATAAAGCGTTCGCTTTCAAACATCACCAATAAGCCCGCTTGAGGTTTAATGACTATTTCAATGTCTTTACTTTTTGGTTTGTAGATCACCAATTCACCGCCAGACTCTGGCGTATTTAAGTAACAAACCGTTGTAAAAATGCGATTCGAACGGCCTTTGAAGGCATCATAGTGCTTTTTATAAAAGTCACCTTGTTGATACTTTGCATAATGGCATTCATAATCAAATAAGCCTAAATAGAAGCCACGATTTAACTGTGTCTTTATCGCTTCCATGGTCGCAAGATAAGTAATTTGTGCTTGGCTTGAGCTATCAAACCAAAAGGTTTTATCTTTACGCACGGTTTTATCTATTTGTTGGTCGTTTAATCGGCCAATACCTGCGGTATGGAAATGCGGGTTAATGCGATAGCAATCTGCAATTAAATCGGCAATTAAGCTTTCATCAATCGCGTTTTCAACAACAGCATATCCTGTACGTTCAATAGCATCTAAGTATGTGTCGGTAATAAGCGGTGCGGTCATTCATGTGCACAATCAAAAAAAGGTGCGTAAGTGTATATGAAAAATTGTGTGATGCACGCTTTTTATGCAGTAAAAAAATGAAGAAATAAAGGGGATTGGCTAGCCTGATTAATTACAGGCTAGCAGCATATAAAATAGCTTTTAGCTTTGGCTTGATAACGCCGTTTTTTCAATGAGGTCAAGTAAATGACTAACATGAGAATTCTCATTGATTTGTTGATTTGTTTGGATCACAAGCTGCTCGTGTGCGATACCTTTATTGGTTTTCAATAACAGTAAATCTGGGTCTGAAGAGACAATATTTGTGTGTTCAATACTGGCTATTGCGATGTGGTTTGACTTTTTAAGGCCATCCATTACTTGCTCAATACTACCTACTTTGATGCTTGATGTTTTATCAAAAGACTCGATAGCATCGTTTAGCATAGCTTGCACTTGTTTAGACTGTGAAAAACAGCTGTACATTGGGTAGTCTGCAAAGTCGCGTTTACTAATGTCGCTCTTATGCGCAAGTGGGTGGTTTTTAGCTACAAAAATAATCAGTTGATCAGGTAAATGTATATCACTACCAATGCTGTTCATTGCCTGAGAGCATACGCTAATATCAATTTCACCTAATTGCAGTTTACGTACAAGTTCACTTTGCTCTTGTAGTTGCATCTCTATTTTTACATGCGGATACTGCGCTAAAAATTGGCCGCAAGAAACAGGCACGACCGTGCTTGCTTTGTTGGTATAACCAATAACTAATTTTTCGTTAGTGCAACCGTTTAAAGATTCGAATAAACGCTTTTTGGTTTCTTCTAGATTGTCGAGGGTTTGTTTAGCGTACTCAAGAAAAAGTTCACCTTCTTTGGTTAACTTAACTGAGCGTGTAGAGCGGGTAACGAGCTCATAGCCAATTTCATCTTCGAGCGTCTGAATACTGCGAGTTAACGCTGAAGTGCTGATTTGGGTTTTTTCTGCAGCTTGTCGGAAATGCCTCAGCACCCCGAGCGCCACAAATTGTTCAAGTTGTTCAAATCTCACTTTAATAGTCCCTTGTTATAAGTAAGCCTTTTACGTCCAGGCAATATTATTATACTTCACGGTAGGCATAGTAAATTATTGTACCTATTTTGGGAAGTGTTTTACAGAAAAGTTACATCTAATCAGGATAACGGTCCTTAATCTCTAAGAAAAGTGGTAAATTTTCAAGTAATAAGTCGACTAGAATTGGATCAAAATGTTTCGCGCGCTGATCTTTTATGAGAGTTAACGCCTCTTCTAATGGCCATGCCTTCTTATAACAACGGTCGCTGCAAAGGGCGTCAAACACATCGGCGAGGGCGGTTATGCGGCCAACTATATTAATATCGTCTGCCATTAAACCTTGCGGATACCCTGAACCATCCCACTTTTCATGATGCTGGTAAGAAATTAAAGCACCGCATGTCAATATCTCGTTACTTGAGTTTTTTAATATTTCATAGCCGATTTCTGCATGGGTTTTCATTATTTCCCACTCATCATCAGTGAGTTTACCCGGTTTATTCAATATGCTGTCTGGAATGCTGATTTTACCAATGTCATGTAGTGGTGAAGCAAGCTTAATTATTTCACATTGAAATGGATTAAGCTCTGAAAGTTGAGCAAGTAACTCACTATATAAAGCAACACGTTTAACGTGAGAGCCGGTTTCTTTAGAGCGTTTTTCTACTGCTTCTCCAAGAATGTACGACAGCTCTTTTTGCGACTCTTTTACCATTTCTCTGAGTTTTAAATTATCGTAAGCAAGCGCGATATTGTTGGCATAAAACTCTAACAGTTGATGTTCTGTGGCCTGTAACTTACTGCCTTTATGAACATAAAGCATGGTTTCAAGGCCGGCTTTGGTAGGGAAGTAACCAATATAATCATTACTTGTTTTTAGTGATGATTTTCGCTCATGTGCATCTATAAATAAGTTTTTTACTTCATCAGGAATGGTGTTTTGCTGTGGTGTGGGGCCTACACCTGAGGCTGCAAGCAATTGAAAATCTTTTGCTGGTGACGATTGTAGATTAACGGCTGCAGCACAATAAATTTGCGTGTCATTAATGCCCATCACGTTAGTGACATGGCTTAAAATTGTTGAAGCAAATTCATGAACACTGTCACATTTTAAAAAGTTAGCGGACGCGTTGATGATCTGCTCAAGACCATGCTTGTGCCGGTCTATAATTTGAATATCTCGGTGTGCTCTTAACGCGGAGTAAAGCAAGGTTTTAATTTTAATCGCGGTGAGCTCAGTTTTGTTTTTATAATCGTTAATGTCGTAGTCGCGGATAATCGCTTCTTCTGGGGCTTCACCTGGCTGACCTGTGCGAAGAATTAAACGAATATCGTGGTTTTCTATTTCATCGCGAATGTATTGAATAAGCTCAAGACCAGCATGGTTGGTTTCCATAACCACATCAACTAGAGCAACAGAAAAGGGAATATCTTTTTTTAAAAACTCTTTTGCTTCGGCCGCAGAGTAGGCGTCATAAAAGCGCAGACCTTTATTTTCGAAAGTGAAGCCAGCTAATACTAGTTTCGTAACTTGATGGATATCTTCTTCATCATCAACAACAAGAATATGCCAGTATTCAGGCTCTTCAGTTTCTAAATTATTTTCTTCTAACTGTTCTTCAGAAAATAAGAAATCATCCACAAAAACACCACTTATTGTTGTATCTCATACAATAAGTATAGAGGCAGAAATTTACTCTGCCTTATCTGAAACTGGTTTTTTTTCGATATTCTTTAATTCGATTTCAATAGCATCACAAGAAATGTGGATCTCATACAAAGAGGTGAGAAGTGATAAGGCTAAGCAAGCGAGGCTGATACCAAATAAAATGATTCCTGTAGTATTAAACTCTATAAATAATGCAAACATTGATAAGGTACACATCAGAAAAGAGGCAACACCATAAACCTGCATCACCCGAATGAGTTTAATGCGTTTTCTTAAATTGGTAATTTGTGCAACAACTAATGGGCGGATACTTTCCCCTTCACGTGCATTGAGTTCTCTAATAAGTTGAGCAAGCACCAAAAAACGGTTGGTGTAAGCAAGTAACAGTAAAGAAATTGCTGGGAATAACAATCCCGGTGTTGTTAAAGTCATGTGGCTACCTTGAAATAAGCATTGCAGCGAAGTTAGTTGCTAGCGTAGTTTAGGATTTAAAGATAGAAAAGTAAAAGGGAAGTGATTTGCAAAACAATAATTTAAATCAACCTGCTAAGCAGGACCCATTCGCTTGGGTGAAAGTGTTTCAGGCTGAAAATGGCTTAGAAGCCAACATTATTAAAGGGCTTTTAAAAAGTAAAGGGATCGAATCGCAACTGCAAGGTGAGCTTTTACAAGGGGCGCTTGGGGAGATCCCATTTGAACAAACAGGGGTCGATATACTCGTTTACGCATTAAAAGAGCGCCAGGCGCAAGAAATATTGCTAAACTACCGGCAATTAAAACAATCGGCTCCTGACTGGGTATGCCCTAAGTGTCATGAGCTTAACGGAGCAACATTTGAAATATGTTGGTCTTGTGGGACTGTAAAGAATGACGAAAGCGAATAATTTTCAACGTATTAGAGAATTAAACTATTTGCAAAAAGCGGTATTAGGTGGCGCATTACTTGAGCGTATGCTGCCTAATTACAGCTTATTTAGTGAAGCAACAGGGTTTGGTGACGCTGCGGTTTTTCGTAGCGCATTAAGTGTCTGCTGGGAAAAAATCTTACTACCAAAAAGTAAAATCAGCCTTGAAAAGCAAATTGAAAAAATAGAGCCGAATGTGCCTGAGTTAACTGACTTTGACATGTTCGGGACTTATCCCGCAATCGATACAGCAACCGCTTTGCTTGGCATGTTGCACGGTTTGATAGCTAAAGATGAACAAGAGTTTTTAAATATTAGTAAAATTTCACAAGCTTCAGTGGCTCGTTTCATTGAATATCAACTAACAGTGGATGGTGAAATTGCTGATAACAAAGCTGTTCGTGAACACCCTTTAATGCAGTATGAAATTGATGTGCTTGCAGAGCTTATTGATTTTGTAGAGCAAATGGGCCGAATTACCTCAGAGAACGTAAAAGAGCTTAAGCAACTTGCTGTATCTGACGGCCAAACCAACATCGGTATTGCAATTTAATATTCAGTAATGCGTATTTTCACTGTAAAATACGCGTTTGTTTTTTCTTGGCGGAGTAATTGATGCGAATTTTAGGTATTGAATCATCATGTGATGAAACGGGTATTGCCATTTATGATGATGAACAAGGCTTATTAGCACATCAACTGTATAGCCAAGTAAAAGTGCATGCCGATTACGGCGGTGTGGTACCTGAGCTTGCGTCACGCGATCACGTACGTAAAACCTTACCTTTGATTGATGCTGCTTTTGCACAAGCTGGTTGTGGCCCAGAAGACTTAGATGGCATTGCTTACACCGCAGGCCCTGGACTTGTTGGTGCACTCCTTGTGGGAACTTCTATTGGTCGCTCATTGGCCTATGGTTGGAATATTCCTGCTGTTGCTGTTCATCATATGGAAGGCCACCTACTTGCGCCAATGCTTGAAGAGGACAAACCGGAATTTCCGTTTATCGCACTACTGGTTTCTGGCGGTCATACTATGATGGTTAAAGTATCTGGCATTGGTGAATACGAAGTGCTGGGAGAGTCAGTTGATGACGCTGCCGGTGAAGCATTCGATAAAACCGCGAAGTTATTAGGTCTTGATTATCCAGGTGGCCCACGTCTAGCAAAACTTGCGGAGCAAGGTACGCCTGAGCGTTTTGTATTCCCACGTCCGATGACAGATAAACCAGGCTTAGATTTTAGTTTTAGTGGCTTAAAAACAGCGGCATCGCTTGCGATTCGTGATAGCGATGATGACGAACAAACCAAAGCTGATATTGCTCATGCATTCCAAACAGCGGTAATTGATACCCTAATCATTAAATGTAAACGTGCATTAAAGCAAACAGGTATCAAACGTTTAGTGATTGCCGGTGGTGTAAGTGCAAACGTGCAATTGCGTGCTCAACTTGAGCGAGTAATGCAAGGCATGAAAGGGCGCGTGTATTACCCGCGCACAGAGTTTTGTACAGATAACGGCGCTATGATTGCTTATGCTGGTATGCAGCGTTTGAAAGCAGGTCAGTTTGCTAGCCTCGATATGAAAACTAAGCCGCGCTGGCCTATTGATTCACTCGAAGCACTTTAATTTATAGCACTATTCCTGCTCTGGGGCTTTTTTCTTAGCCCCTACTTTAGGTTCTTCCCCCGCCATCAAACGAGTAATATTTGCTCTGTGACGGAAAATTATTAACACGGTCAAAAAGGTAACTGGCAAGGTATACAAAGGTTTTATCCACCATGTATAAAGAGGCGCTAAAGAAACCGTAACCAGTGCCGCAAGCGATGAATAACGTGTGATAGCAACAATTAAGATCCAAGTTGCAATCAACATCCCACCTAGCGATAAACCAATGGGTAATAACGTGCCAAAAGCGGTCGCGACGGCCTTACCACCTTTAAAGCTAAAAAACAGCGGATACATATGCCCTAAACAGGCTGCCACACCAATTAAACCTAGCATTAGTGGGTCTATTTTTAAAAAGTAGGCACCCCAAACAGGGATGGTTCCTTTTAAAATATCAAAGACAAGAACTAAAACAGCGGGGACTTTACCACCTAGGCGATAAACATTTGTAGCACCCGGGTTATTCGATCCATGACTGCGTGGGTCTGGTAGTTTAAACAGCCGTGATACAAGGATAGCGGAAGAGACCGATCCCAGTATGTAAGCTAAAACTAACATTAAAACTTCTAACACGCGCTTCCTTATTTTTTAATCTGCACTTTTGGGCTATCATTGGCGGCAAAACCATCTGCCGCTCTCATCGAGTAGAATGTAAGCACCTTATTGCAATGCATCTATCCGTTATTGTAGGGGTAATTTTTATATATTAAAACAGTATGACAGCTTATATAGCGCATTATTGTTATCAATAAGCGTTTAGTATGAGGAGTTGTTTTAATATTCATGTCACTTGGAGTATCAATGGACAAGGTATATATATCACAACTACATGTAGACACCATTATTGGCGTGTATGATTTTGAAAAAGAAAGTAAACAAAGCCTGTATTTTGATATCGAAATGTTATGTGATATTTCTGCCGCAGCGGCAACTGATGATATAAATTTAGCACTTGATTACGCCAAAGTGAGTGAGCGAGTGATTGAACACACAACGGCAAAACCAGTTGAGTTACTTGAAACTTTAGTTGAGCAATTAGCTGCCATTATTTTAGCTGAGTTTGCTACTAACCAAGTCACTATACGTGTTAGTAAACCAGCCGCAGTGCCACAAGCGCAAACTGTGGGAGTTGAGATCACCCGTCGTAAGGCAAACTAACCATGGCGCAAATTTTTATAAGCTTAGGCTCTAATGTCAATAAAGAGCATTATCTTCGACAAGCGCTTATTGCCTTAAAGCCTCACTTTCCAGACTTTATACATTCGTCTGTTTATGAAAGTGAAGCGGTGGGGTTTGCAGGTAGTAATTTTTATAATTCAGTGGTCGCAGCAAAAACAGATATGCCATTAGCTGAACTATGTAAACTACTGAAAAAAATTGAACTTGATAATGGCCGCACTCGTGAGGATAAAAAGTTTAGTCCTCGCACATTAGACCTTGATTTATTGTTTTATGATGACATTATCTGTGATTCGCCTGCGCAATTACCGCGGGATGAAATAACCAAAAATGCGTTTGTATTGCAGCCTCTAGCTGAAATTGCTCCTGATTTTTATCACCCCGTAGCTAAGCTAACCTTGGCTGAGTTATGGAATAATTATAACAACCCACAACAAAAACTATGGAAGGTGGAGTTTTCTAACCCATGAGTATTATTGAGATAATTGTTTTAGCCTTAATTCAAGGATTGACTGAGTTTTTACCTATTTCGAGCTCAGCACATTTAATTTTACCCTCACAAGTTTTAGGTTGGCACGACCAAGGCTTGGCATTTGATGTTGCGGTACACGTAGGTACGCTAGGTGCTGTGGTACTGTATTTTCGTAAAGAAGTGGTGGATATTCTCGGTGCGTGGTTTAAATCGTTTGGTTCACAAGGCGCAACCGATGATAGTCGTTTAGGCTGGTGGATTATTGTTGCGACCATTCCAGCATTATTAATTGGTTATTTATTTAAAGATTTTGTGGAAAGCTACTCGCGTAATGCCTGGGTTATTGCTACTTCAACCATCGTATTTGGTTTGTTACTTTGGTATGCCGATGTAAAAGCAAAGCAAGTTAAGAATATTTACCAAGTAAACTTTTTCAGTGCGCTTTTATTAGGCTTCTCGCAAGTACTCGCTATGGTATTTCCTGGCACATCCCGTTCAGGTATTACCATTACTGTGGGCTTAATGCTGGGTCTAAACAAGCAAAGCGCTGCACGTTTTTCGTTTTTAATGTCGATTCCGGTTATTGCCGCAGCTGGTTCATATTATGTATATCAGTTGGCTACAGCGGGCGAGGCAATTGATTGGCATGCAATTCTATTAGGCGCAGGTTTATCATTTGTATCGGCTTATGCATGTATTTTCTTTTTCTTAAAAGTGATTGAGCGCATGGGCATGATGCCATTTGTTATCTATCGCTTACTATTAGGTGTCGGTTTGTTTGCATTCTTAATGCTGTAAAATAGGCTTTAAACTTAATTAAAAAACACCTCAAGTTGAGGTGTTTTTTTATGTTGGCAATTTGGCAATACTCTAATGCCGTGTAGTAATGGTAAGTAAAGCTTATATTTGGCATTATAACGCCTTACTTATCTCTTATTCATTTTGCTCAGGACAGTAGATGCATATTCACATTCTTGGAATTTGTGGCACCTTTATGGGTGGTATTGCCGCAATCGCTAAATCGTTAGGTCACACAGTGACAGGCTCTGATCAAAATGTGTACCCGCCGATGAGCACGCAATTAGAAGAGCTAGGAATTACACTCACCCAAGGTTATGACGTTGCCCAACTAGAACCCGCGCCAGATATGGTGGTGATTGGTAATGCTATGAGCCGAGGCAACCCTTGCGTTGAATACGTTCTTGATAAAGGCTTGCCTTATACTTCTGGTCCAGAATGGTTAAAGCATAATTTACTGCAAAACTCTTGGGTGTTGGCTGTGGCCGGAACACACGGCAAAACGACTACAGCCAGTATGCTGGCATGGTTACTAGAATACGCAGGAATGAAACCGGGCTTTTTAATTGGTGGTATCGTACAAAACTTTGGTGTGTCTGCCCGTGTAGGCGAAACGCCATTTTTTGTTATTGAAGCCGACGAATACGACACGGCGTTTTTCGATAAACGCAGTAAATTTGTTCATTACTTACCGCGCACCTTAATTCTAAATAATCTTGAATTTGATCATGCTGATATTTTTGAAGATTTAAACGCGATAAAGAAACAATTTCACCACTTGATGCGTACATTACCCTGTAGTGGCAAAGTGATTTGGCCAAGCCAAGACGAAGCACTACAAGATGTGATTGAGCGTGGCCTTTGGAGCGAAAGTGAAACACTGGAGGGTGATTGGGATTACCGTTTACTAAAAGCTGATGGTAGTGAATTTGAAGTACTACTAAATTCACAAGTGCAAGGTGTTGTCAGTTGGCAAGCTATGGGCGAGCACAATGTCAAAAATGCCATTATGGCCATTGCAGCAGCCAGACACGTAGGCATCGCGGTATCAGTCAGTATTGCAGGCTTAACTGAGTTTATCTCTCCTAAGCGCCGTATGGAGCTTAAAGCCGACGTTAACTCAATAAAAGTGTATGACGATTTTGCTCATCATCCAACGGCAATTAAAACGACCTTAGCAGGGCTACGTGCAAAAGTAGGCACTGATAAGATAATTGCTATTTTAGAGCCTCGTTCAAACACCATGAAAATGGGCGTGCATCAACAAACCCTGATTGATTCACTCGATGCAGCAGATGATGTGTATTTATTTGAGCCAGAAAATTTAAGCTGGTCGCTTAAAGAATATGCAGACAAAGCAGGTATGCATTGCATGAAAAGCACTGAGGAAATCATTACTCAGGTTGTTGGCAACAGTGCGCCGTCACAGCATATTTTAATTATGAGTAATGGTGGTTTTGAAGGTATTCATCAGCGTTTAATCACAGCCCTTGAGCAAAACTAACCAGTATACGGAGCTTAACTGTATGCAATTTAAAGATAAAATAACGTTAGCTTTTAGCGGTGCTTCAGGTGCTCCCTATGGCTTACGGTTACTAGAGGTATTACTTGAGCAGCAGTTTCAGGTGTATGTATTGATCTCAAGTGCGGCAAGAGTGGTCTTTGATACAGAATCGAATATCAAACTTTCGGGTAATGAAGACAAAGCGACAGAGCAGCTTAGTACACTTTTTAATGCCGCTCCTGAGCAACTAAAAGTATTTGGTAAAGACAACTGGTTTAGTCCTGTTGCATCTGGTTCAGCCGCGCCGAAAAAAATGGTGGTGTGCCCTTGTAGTGCAGGTTCAGTATCTGCAATTGCGGTCGGCGCATCAGATAACTTACTCGAACGCGCTGCTGACGTGGTCATTAAAGAGCGTGGGCAGCTGATTTTAGTCCCGCGTGAAACGCCATTTAGCGAAATCCACCTTGAAAACATGCTGAAGCTAGCACGACTAGGCGTAACTATTATGCCTGCGGCACCGGGGTTTTATCATCAACCAGAGCAGATTTCAGATTTGGTTGATTTTATGGTGGCGCGAATTTTAGATCATTTAAACATTGAACATACTTTGACGAAACGTTGGGGTTATGGAGAGGGCAAACAGTGAGCGAAAAAACGATCGCATTAAATATTGAAGGCCTAAAAAAGGTTTATAAAAATGGTGTTGAAGCCGTAAAAGGCATTGATTTACAAGTTCAGCAAGGCGATTTCTTTGCTTTACTTGGACCAAATGGTGCCGGTAAATCAACCACTATTGGTGTTATCTCATCGTTAGTGAATAAAAGCGCAGGCCGCGTACAGGTATTTGGTCACGACATTGATACAGACCTTGAAGCTGCTAAGTCTGAACTTGGCTTAGTACCGCAAGAGTTTAATTTCAGTCAGTTTGAAACACTAAATCAAATTTTGGTTAACCAAGCAGGCTATTACGGTGTACCAAGAAAGCTGGCGCATGAGCGTGCTGAAAAATACTTAAAGCAACTAGGTTTATTTGAGAAAAAAGATAAACAAGCGCGCACCCTTTCAGGCGGTATGAAACGCCGTTTAATGATTGCTCGTGCACTGATGCATGAACCTAAATTACTCATTTTAGATGAACCAACAGCGGGTGTTGATATTGAGCTACGCCGCTCTATGTGGGATTTTCTTCGCGAGATTAATAAGCAAGGTGTGACCATTATTTTGACCACCCATTATCTAGAAGAAGCTGAGCTGTTATGTAAAAACATCGCGATTATCGACAGTGGTGTGATTGTTGAAAACACCACCATTAAAGCCTTACTTGCCAAGCTTGATAAAGAAACTTTCGTACTTGATTTAAAGCAACCAGTGCAGCCAATTAGCATTGAAGGTTACCAATACACACTGACCGATGATCACACTTTAGAAGTTGAAGTGGCGAAGTCTCAGGGCTTAAACCAGGTGTTTAGTGCGCTGACTGAACAAGGTAATACTGTGCTGAGTATGCGAAATAAAGCAAACCGTTTAGAAGAGCTGTTTGTAGGGTTATTAGAACAAGGGCGAGGCGAATAATGTTTAGATATGGAGTAGCGCTAAAAAGTATTTGGATCAAAGAGTGTATTCGCTTTTTACGTATTTGGGTGCAAACCTTAGTTCCGCCGGCAATCACGATGAGCCTGTACTTTGTGATTTTTGGTAATCTGATAGGTTCTCGTATCGGTGATATGGGTGGCTTTAGTTATATGGAGTTTATTGTCCCGGGTCTGATTATGATGTCGGTGATCACCAACTCTTACTCGAATGTTGCCTCGAGTTTTTATTCGACTAAATTTCAAAAAAGCATTGAAGAGCTCTTAGTTGCACCAGTGCCAAACTACATCATTGTACTTGGCTACATGGGCGGTGGTATGACACGAGGTATGCTGGTTGGTTTAATTGTTACCTGTGTCTCTTTGCTATTTGTTGATATTCAAATTCATAATATTTTTGTGATTATGGCTACGGTTATTTTAACGTCGGCTGTATTTGCGTTAGGCGGACTTATCAATGCAATTTATGCTAATAGCTTTGATGATATTAGTATTATCCCGACCTTTATTTTAACGCCGCTGACTTATCTCGGTGGGGTGTTTTACTCTATCACCTTGTTGCCAGAATTTTGGCAAGGCGTATCGCAAGTAAACCCAATTATTTATATGGTGAATGCATTTAGATATGGTTTCTTAGGTGTGTCTGATGTCGACTTATCGGTAGCATTTGGTGTACTTGGTTTATTTATTGTGGGTTTATTTACGTTAGCATTAACCCTTATTAAACGTGGTGTGGGGCTTAGACACTAATGACGGATGCAAATTCGAGAAGTATTGTATCGAATCAACATAGCTTACATGAAAAGCTAGACGAAATTGTTTTAAAGCACCTAAGTGCTGAATTTAAAAAGCCGATTGCAGAGCATACGCAAGCGGCTTTTGATCAGGTAAACGAAAAGGTGCAGGCATTTAACGGGCCTATTATTCTTGATTCGTGTTGTGGTGTGGGTGAAAGCACCGCTAACTTAGCTAAACGTCACCCTGATGCATTGGTGATTGGTATTGATAAGTCATCACATCGTTTAGATAAGCATGATATCGAGTACAAGCAAACAGATGCAGGGCAGTACATTTTAGTACAAGCTGATTTAAACGATTTTTGGCGCTTAGCAGTGGCTGCAAACTGGCAACCTAGTCATCATTACCTGTTGTATCCAAATCCTTGGCCAAAAGCAAAGCACTTGCAAAGACGCTGGCACGGTGCTGCAATTTTTCCGTATATCGTTAAATTAGGCGGCCGCTTAGAGCTGAGAAGCAACTGGGATATATACGTAAAAGAGTTTGCCCGCTCATTAGAGCTTGCAGGGCATAAGTGCGATGTTGAGCTATATGAAAGCGATATTGCAATTACCCCATTCGAACGTAAATATTGGGCCAGTGGTCAACAAAGTCACCGTTTGGTGATCAACCTTTAATGAATATAGGGGGTCGGTGGTGCAAAATGACTCCCTTGCATTAAAGTAACACCCGCTCGAGCAAGCGCGTCAGCTATTTGTTCGTTATCAACTTGCTCAGCAATTACATCTAACTTTAATTGCTGAGCATATTTCACCAAGTTTTCAATAAACAGATAGTTATCAGTATTGGTATGAATTTGGCTCACCAACCCTTTATCTAGCTTCAAACCATCAATTTCTAGCTTCCTAATGTGGGGTAAGTTTGAAAAGCCCGCGCCGAATTCATTGATAATAACCTGAGCACCTTTATTTTTTAGGGTGTTAATAAAGGTTTTTACTTCACTAAAGTAAGCAATGGCATCACGCTCATAAAACTGAAAAATAATATTATGGGGCTGCGGATAGCGCCTAAGTTGTAACTCTAAAAACTCGCTTAAGCTTGGGTCGAGAATATCTTGTGCGGTAATGTTGATACTCCATCGCACATTGGTTTTTCTAAACTGCTCAATGCAGCGAGTAAACATGGTGCGCCTTAAAAGACCGTCCATACGTGAGCGCTTTAGCACCATCATAAAGTAATCTGGCGCATGAATACGACCCGTGGCACTGGCCATTCTGGCTAGGCATTGATAATGGTCAATGTGTTTGCTTTGGTTATTATAGACCGCTTGAAAGTAAGGTACGATACGGTTGTTATCGAAGGCTTCTTTTACTTCTTTGGCAAGCGTAACATTGCTTCTAAACTTCTCTTCAACCTGCTTAAACACATTTTCATAACGTACAATACGCTGATTATTTAGCTTTGCTTGTTGCAGCGCAACATGGGCATTTTCAATCAGCATTAATTTATTACCTGTAGCAATACCTGCATACAAGCTCACGTAGATATAAGGCTCTTTTAACGCAGGAATAGCATAGTTAAAAGCATTAATAACATCATCGATATTACGCTCATCACTATGCGTTCGTAATAGCGCAATTTTATTAGTTGCTAATCGATAAACAAACCCTTCGCTAGGCATCCTTGATTGAAAATAGCTAAGCAAGTTAGCCATTACTTTGTCGCTCACTTCAGTGCCATAAAAACTGCTAATATCTTCTAACTCATTAATGGCAATAACTGCTAGCTCCATACGGTATTTGGTGGTTTTCTTTATGTAGTATTCCAGTGCGACGTGGTTCGCAAAGCCGGTGCGGGCATCTGTTGAGAGGGAGCGTTTTAGTTGTAAAAAATACAGCCCAGCAATTAGCGCTGCAATAAAGAAAAAGAAACAGCCTGTGATCATTGCACGGGTCACACTGTGCTGCAGTTGCTGATTTAAGTCACTAATGGTTATGTCGGCACCAGTTATATAGGTGTGACCATTATCATCAACAAAAGTGACAAAGATGCTTTTAAAATAGCCCCATTGATCTTTTGATACCTCAAATACCGGCTCTGTTGAAAAAAAAGCTTCTTTGTTAAGTTCTGTCGCTTCGGGGTAGGCATCTAGAAACTGTGTTACGCGGCCATTGTTTTGATCTTTTTGCGTGTAACTCGACGCACTAAAGTAGACTTTGCCGTCGCGCAGTACCATTGCGTACACATAGGCAAGCTGCATTTGTTTTGCATACTCAGATAGGGCTCGGCTTTTGTCTTTATATATTGCCGAAGAGATTGGTAAGCCCGCATTAACTATATTGTGATAGTCATCACCTAGGATATGTTTGACACTGACCGCAGCATTAAGCAGTTTGGTATCGATATTC
Source organism: Pseudoalteromonas shioyasakiensis (assembly GCF_022398475.1). Lineage (GTDB taxonomy): Bacteria > Pseudomonadota > Gammaproteobacteria > Enterobacterales > Alteromonadaceae > Pseudoalteromonas. The sequence goes on from NZ_JAKEVM010000083.1 coordinate 16,578, forward strand.
TCCATGATCTCACTACGCGTGGTTTCATAGGTGTAATAGATATAGCCAAATAAGCTAATAAAAAATGCGGCGAAGCCATATAGCAGCCAGCTGGTTTTTTGCATTCCTTTGGGCATAGAGGTTCCCTTTGCAGTTATCGTTTGATTATACTCAAAAAAAGCGTGTCTGATAGTATAAAATGACTGCAAATTTCATTAACTGATCACTTTTTTGTCATCGAAATTAGCGCTTTTTTGCTTTATGCGAGACATTTTCGTGATATTCCAGTAAAGTTAGCCAATTTCGTAGAAACAGTGCCGCAAAAGTGCTTACCTAGATGTCCCATCATCGGGTGCATTTTTAGCTGCTAATTATGGGTATTAGGATGGATCAAAAGCGTTGTGCCGTCGCCTCTAAAGAAAGCTTGATTCGTATTTTTACGGTGCCAGAAGCACCAGACTCGACATTAAGTAAAATCGAATCTGAAATTTCTAGCAACTTAGCTGGGTTCTTAAATGAGAACATAGCTGCTATCGAAAAGCCTTTGCACGAAATTGAAAAAGACTTTCAAACGGCTACTATTCCAGAAGAGCCGACCTTTGTATCTGACTATGCTCAAGACATTATGGAGCAGTTGGTTGCTCATTCTGTTCATACCGCTGCGCCGAGCTTTATTGGCCATATGACCTCAGCATTACCGCATTTTGTGTTACCGCTGTCTAAGTTAATGGTCGGTCTTAACCAAAACCTAGTAAAAATTGAAACTTCAAAGGCATTTACGCCTCTTGAAAGACAAGTTTTGGGCATGATGCATCACCTTGCATATGGAGAAGACGACAGCTTTTATAGTAAATGGATGCACAGTGCGAAAACGTCATTAGGCGCATTTTGTTCAGGTGGCACTGTTGCTAACATTACTGCACTATGGATTGCCCGCAACCGTTTATTAAAAGCGGATGGTGACTATAAAGGTATTGCTGCACAGGGTTTAATCGCTGGAATGCTGCATTATGGCTATAAAGGCTTAGCTGTGCTTGTTTCTGAGCGAGGCCATTACTCATTAGGCAAAACCGTTGATTTACTGGGTATTGGTCGCGATAACATTGTCGCAATTGCAACCGCCGAAAATAATAAAGTCGATGTTGATGCGATGCGTAAAAAGGCTCATGAGCTTGAAGCCTCTGGCATTAAGGTAATGGCACTCGTGGGTGTTGCTGGGACGACTGAAACAGGCAGTATAGATCCACTAAATGAAATGGCTGATTTGAGCGAAGAACTTGGCTGTCATTTTCATGTTGATGCTGCATGGGGTGGTTCAACCTTATTATCTTCAAATTACCGCCACCTATTGAGCGGTATCGAACGCGCTGATTCAATAACCATTGATGCACACAAACAAATGTATGTACCAATGGGGGCTGGTCTGGTGTTATTTAAAGACCCAGCTGCGACGGATGCTATTGAGCATCATGCGGAATATATTCTTCGTAAAGGCTCAAAAGATTTAGGCAGTCATACCCTTGAGGGCAGCCGCCCTGGTATGGCAATGTTAGTGCATGCTTGCTTACGTGTTATTGGCCGTAAAGGCTACGAGATGCTAATTGATCGCAGTATCGTGAAAGCACGCACTTTTGCCGACATGATCAAGCAGGATGAAGACTTTGAGTTAATCTCAGAGCCTGAGCTTTGCTTATTAACCTATCGTTATGTACCAAAAGAAATCCAAGCGAAGCTTAAAGATGCTGACGAAGAAACGAAATTAGATATTTACGCTTCATTGAATCGCTTTACTGCAAGCATGCAAAAACGTCAGCGTGAAGCGGGTCGTTCTTTTGTATCGCGTACACGTTTAACACCTGCAAAATATGACCATCAACCTACCGTGGTATTTCGTGTTGTATTAGCTAACCCGTTAACCTCTAAAGCAATTCTAAAAGATATTTTAGCGGAGCAAAAAGAGTTGGCGAAAACTGATCCGGTATTTAAAAAGTACTTGAGTAAGTACATGGATTAGAAAAGGGAGCGTGATGCTCCCTTTTATTATACCCAAGCCACCTCAAGATGCAGAATTCAGCGTTTCACAGGTGCTTAATATCAAGGCGTTACTTTGCAAGAATGGTAGTCCCTTTTAAGAAGTAACAACGATGAGAGTAAGTGCCTGTGAAGCGCCCGAAGGGTTGGTTTAAAAGCGATTTATACTGCGTTATTGATTTTAAAAATAGAACCACTATTACTTGCAATCAATGCCTTGTCTAAATCGCTTTTAATTCCAACTGAAACTCGCATCTTGAGGTGGTTTGGGTATATTACTAAAGCAGCTTGCTTTAATCATGTCACTGATAATCGCTTGCGAAGGTTTTATTTTTTCCATCGCCAAAAACTCATCTGGCTGGTGGGCTTGGTTAATTGAGCCGGGCCCCATGACGATGGTTTCACAGCCAAGCTGTTGAATGAAAGGAGCTTCTGTACAATAGTTTACAGCGACAGCTGGTTGACCTGAGACTTTTTCGGCCAGCTTTACAAGTGCTGTATCAGTGCTACCACTAAATGCTGGGATAGGTTCATGCATGTCGATAACGCTCACTGCATTTGGGTATTGGGCATTAATCTCTTCTGCGGCTGTTAGCAAAATCGCTTGTAGTTCTTGCACACTTAAACCAGGTAAAGGCCGCATATCAATGTGCATTTCACAGCAGCCACAAATGCGGTTGGCATTATCGCCACCATGGATATGGCCAAGGTTTAAAGTCGGGTACGGAATTTTAAAGTGCTCAACTGAATATTTATTCTTTAATTCTTCTTTGATGATTAACAACTTTGTAATCATTTTATGCATGACTTCGATGGCGTTTAAACCACGTTCAGGATCAGAGCTATGGCCTGAGCGACCAATTACTCGAATGGCTGTACTCATATGACCTTTATGAGTAAATACCGGTGTCATATCAGTTGGCTCACCAATGATGCAGCGCGCTGGTTTTAAGTCTGGGTGGCGGCAAATTTGTTGTGCACCCGCCATTGTGGTTTCTTCATCGGCTGTGGCTAAAATTAAAAGTGGCTCTGTTTGCTTGGTAGCATCAAGCTCACTAATTGCTTGCAATACAAAGGCAAAAAAGCCCTTCATATCAATACTACCTAAACCATAAAGTTTATTGTCATGCTCGCTGAGTTTAAACGGATCGTAGTTCCAGCGGCTATCATCAAATGGCACAGTATCAGTATGACCTGCAAGCATTAAACCGCCATCTCCTTCACCGCGTTTCGCTAATAAGTTGTAACGGCCTTTACCGTTTTCAAGCTCTGTGATTTCACATGTAAAACCCAGGCTTTCACACCAGTCTGCGAGCAAGGTAATAACCCCTTTATTGCTCATGCACAAAGAATCTTCAATCGCACTAATTGAAGGGGCAGCAATCAGCTGCTGATACATAGATATAAAAGAGGGTAGCGACATAAAAAAATCCAAAAATAATTATTCAATCTAATTGCATAACAA
>NZ_JAKEVM010000084.1 GCF_022398475.1 Pseudoalteromonas shioyasakiensis
TTTTTTGATTGGTTTTTAAGCGAAATTGGATTTGGAACGGTCTATTAGGCTTGTTGCGGAATGTTGTTTAATTGCCATTGCTTTAATTTTTCTCGGTATTCATCCCATACACATGGGCAACAACTACCACCACCACAACATTCATCTGGGGCCGGCTTTTGGGGTTTTGGCTCACCCTGTTGTATAGGTGTGTTCATGTTTAATACTGAAAAATAATTACGAATAGAGTATTAAGAATAAAACAAAAACTAATATAAGTAAATTATGCTTTGTGAACTTAACATGCTGTGTGAAAATAGCCAAATGCGATTATACAAAGTTATTCATCGAGCCCCATTCAGAGTGGCCAAAATTACCAAAAAGCGTCAGACACTACGCTTCAAGCGCGCTATGGTAGCACTTAAAATCGCACTAGCCCAAGAAAAGCAAGAAACAAAAGAGATGCTTTATATCTATAGGCGATACACCCAAGGCCAAGCTACTAAAGAAGAATTGCATACTGCCAATGAGCAATTTTTAGATATATTAAAAGGGCTCGGTTTGGGCGTATTTGCTGTATTACCCTTTGCACCCGTGACAATTCCTTTGGTTGTAAAACTGGGTCAATGGGTTGGTGTTGATGTGCTACCTAGCTCATTCAATATCAATAAGTCGATTAAAGAGATTGATCAACAAGTAGAAAAAGAAGAAAAAGAGAAGCAAAACAAAGACTGATTAGGTTTTGCTTATCTGATTTTGCCTATACCTTTTGTATCAAGATATTGGTATGCTTAAATACCTTTTCTTTATATCGAGTCGTTTAATGAGTTCATTAATTCGCCATTCTTCTACGGGAATTCCCCTGTCATTTATTGCTAAAGCTGACCTATCAACGTGGTTAACCGAGCAGCCGCAAGCCTTACAAAATTGGCTAACAAATTGTGATTTTAAAAACAAAGGCATGGCCTTAATTGCTGATAGTGAAACCGGTTCTCTTGAGCATGTGTATTGTTTAGTTAATGATTTACAAGACTTTTGGTTAGCGGGTGACTTATCAACAAAACTGCCAGCAGGTTGTTATCAAATTCAAGGTGATGACAAGTTTGTAGAACAAGTAGCGCTGGGTTTTGTGTTAGGTGGTTACGAGTTTAGTGAATATAAAGAAAAACCATCGCCACGTGCCACACTAGCCATTAAAGATGAAAGCTTAGTTAAGCGTTTATCGCAGCATGCAAGTGCCATTAATTTAGTGCGTGATTTAGTTAATACGCCTGCTGCAGATATGATGCCGCAACACCTATCACAAGTAATGGCTGATTTAGCCGACACTTTTGATGGTGAGTTTAGCGAATGGGTTGGTGATGAATTATTAGAGCAAAACTACCCAACAATTCATATGGTTGGTCGTGCGTCTGAGAATAAGCCTCGCTTACTTGATTTACGTTGGGGCGCAAAAGATGCTCCACAAATTACATTAGTTGGTAAGGGTGTTTGTTTTGATTCTGGTGGTTTAGATTTAAAACCAAGCTCAGGCATGCGAAATATGAAAAAAGACATGGGCGGTGCCGCACATGTTATTGGCCTTGCGCAGTTAATTATGGCTGCCAACCTACCAATTCGCTTACGTGTATTGGTACCTGCAGTTGAAAATGCGGTTTCTCGAAATGCATTTAGACCGGGTGATGTGATCAAAACTCGCAAAGGGATCACAGTAGAAATTGATAACACGGACGCTGAAGGTCGTTTAGTGCTGTGTGATGCACTTGCTGAAGCACAAAACGATAACCCTGATCTTATCGTTGACTTTGCTACCCTTACTGGTGCTTGCCGTGTAGCCCTAGGTACTGAATTACCAGGCTTTTTCGCAAATAACCGTGAAGTGGCTAACAAATTGATGGATGCAGGCGAAAGCTGCCATGATCCTGTATGGCAACTTCCGTTATTTGATCAATATAAAGCATTATTAAAAAGTGACGTAGCTGATATTGCTAACTGTGCTTCCACTCCTTTTGGTGGTGCGATCACTGCAGCTCTTTACTTAAAAGAGTTTATTGAGCCAAGCACTCCTTGGGTTCACTTTGATGTCATGGCTTGGAATCTACGTGCATTACCGGGTCGCCCTACAGGTGGTGAAGCATTGGGTATTCGCGCTGTGTTTAATTACCTACAAGATCGCTTCCAATAATCTAGAGTTGGTAAAGCTCTAAAGGTAAATCATCGGGATCGGCAAAAAATGTAAATTGCTTCCCGGTGATTTCATCCACTCTTATTTCTTCAACCGAAATGCCTTGTTGTTCTAAGTACTGCTTAGATTTTGCAATATCGGCAACTTTAAACGCCAAATGGCGTAGCCCTTGTGCCTCGGGATAGCTTGGTCTTTGTGGTGATCCAGGAAACGAAAATAATTCTAATTGGCTACCATCAGGAAGTGCTAAATCTAATTTATACGAGTCACGTTCAGCACGGTATAGTTCGTGGATAATCGGCAGTTTTAATACTTCATTATAAAAATGCTTTGATTTTTCATAGTTGCTACAAATGATTGCAGCGTGATGTATGCCTAATAATTCCATTATTTAGTCCATTTTTTGCTCATAAAAAAACGCGGACTAAGCCGCGCTTTTCTACTAAAGAGTGTCGAGGATTACTCTGCCGCTTTACATGCTGCAACAGCTGGTGCAACAAGTTCAAGGCCTGTTTTATCACATTCAGGTAAAGCTGCATCAGACACTGCAATAGGTGTTACACGCTCGCCCCATTTAATGTAACTCGCCGCCCATGTTAAACCCGCACCAAAGGCTGCTGACATAATGTTTGAGTTTGGCTTGATAAGGCCTTGCTCAACAGCTTCACAAATTGCAATCGCAATTGTTGCAGCAGACGTATTACCGTAGTCGGCAATGTTTACCATTACTTTTTCGTCAGCTACTTTCAAACGTTGCTGAATAGCTTGGATAATACGTAAATTTGCTTGGTGAGGAACTAATACGTCAATGTCATCAAGCTCTAACTGTGCTTGGTTTAGCACGTCGTCACAAGCTTCACTCATTCCCTTAACTGCACGTTTAAAGATCTCGCGACCTTCGAATAATAAGTTAGACGGGCCAATTGGCTCGTACTTATTTAAATCGCTACCAAAGTTTTCGATGTGTAAGATATCGCGATCTTCACTATCACACCCGGTTTTAGTTGCAAGTAAACCAGATGGTGTATCTGAAGCTTCTAATACAACCGCACCTGCACCATCACCAAATAATACAGCACTGTCGCGACGCGCCCAGTTGATGTACCAAGTCATGCGCTCAGCAGCAATAACGACCGCTTTTTTGATCATACCTGCGCGAATTTGTGCCGTTGCTGCTTGTAATGCATATAAAAAGCCTGAACATGCAGCGTTAGTATCCATTGCTGCTGCGCCAACCGCACCAATATTTTTCTGCACTAAAGAGGCCGTATTTGCCACCATAGTTGATGGTGTACAAGTCGCAAGAAGCACAAGATCAATGTCTTTACCATCAACACCAGCACAAGCAAGCGCTTGCTTTGCGGCAACGGTAGCTAAATCGGCAGTAGAAACATGGCTGACACGGCGAGATTTGATGCCTGTACGTGTTGTGATCCATTCATCATTGGTATCAACAATATTGCTAATTTCATCATTGCTGATGCTTGCTGGTGGTATACATTTACCCCAGCCAGTAATTTGGGCATAAGACATAATGTGTTCTCTTTATGTGGTCAGACTTGTTAAATTTTTCCGAAGTTATATCAAAATTCACTTGTTAACACTAGTTCATTGCTGCGCTATGTCGTAAATAATGGCATTTACTCAGTATTTAAGTTAAACCTAGTATAAAAAAGAGGCGATTATGAAAAAAATAAACCTAAAAATAAGCACATTATCGGTACTGTCTTTATTATCTTCGTTTGCGGTTAATGCACAAACAACCATTATTTATGCTGGAAAGATGCTGGTGGGCACTGATCAAGATGTCAAAGAGCAGCAAACGCTGGTTATTGAAGACAATAAAATTGCCGCAATAAAAGCTGGTTTTCTAACAAAGCAGCAATTAAACCTCAGTGATGCAGATGTTATTGATTTAAAAAATCAGATGGTATTGCCGGGTCTGATTGATATGCACGTTCATGTTACCTTTGAACGAGATGCAAAACGTAACCCACACCAATGGGCAACTGAATACGAAGCCGATTACGCTCTTCGTTCATTAAAGTACTTACAACGTACGGTTGATGCAGGTTTTACCTCTGTGCGTGACCTAGGTAGCAGCTATCAAGTTATCTTTCCATTAAAGCGTGCGGTTGAACGTGGCGATATTGTTGGCCCGCGCATTTTTGCTGCGGGAGATATGATCACACCGACCGGAGGTCACGGTGATATGCATGGCTATCGCCGTGATATTACCAAAGCGACAGAAGGGGGTGGCTTAGGTGTGTGTGATGGCGCAGCCGATTGTACTCGTGCAGTGCGCGATGTAATTAAAAGCGGTGCCGATGTGATTAAAATAACCGCGACAGGTGGTGTTTTAAGTAATACAGCGGCAGGGGTTAATCAGCAATTTACTGATGAAGAACTCAGTGCCATTGTAAACACAGCCCATCATTTAGGCCGCAAAGTGACCGCTCATGCTCATGGAACAGAAGGTATAAAAGCAGCACTTAGAGCAGGTGTTGATTCAATCGAACATGGCTCTTTTTTAGATAAAGACACGGTTAAGCTTTTCAAAAAGCAAGACGCTTATTTAGTTCCAACCTTACTCGCTGGCGCAACAGTAAAAGAAGAAGTGCTAAATAACCCTAATATGCCAAAAGCAATTGCTGATAAGGTCGAAGTAGTAGCGCCAAAAATGGAAGCATCGTTTAAATTAGCGTTAAAAAACAAGGTTAAAATAGCCTTTGGTACAGATTCAGGCGTATCTAAGCATGGTGATAATGCTAAAGAGTTTGAGTTATTAGTTAAATACGGCATGACACCAAAGCAAGCAATTAAATCAGCCACCGTTGAAGCTGCTAAACTATTAGGTCAAAGTGATAACCTCGGTGACTTGAGTGTTGGTAAACAAGCAGATATTATCAGCGTGAATATGAATGTGCTTGATAACATTAGTGAACTTAGTCAGGTTCAGTTTGTTATGAAGGGCGGTAAAGTGCTCAAACAGTAAGGGTTACTATGGGCGGTAAAATTAAAGAGACGTTATTTAATCATTTAATTGATGCAGAGCGGCAGCTTCTTGAGCCAGAGGTACGGCAATCTGCTGAAGCGCTTGATGCATTACTTGATGATGATTTTATTGAAATAGCCGCTGATGGCACGTCATTTAATAAGTTCCAAGTTTTAACCCGCCTGCCAACTGAGGTGGTACCGCAGTTTTATAATCAACATTTTAAAGGCCGAATGCTCAGTGATGATATTGCACAGCTAAGCTATCAAGCGGCCTTTAGACGTTCAGCTCGCTCAGAGTTTAACTACTCAGTTCGTATGTCACTGTGGCGTTTTAATGGTAAACAATGGCAAATGGTGTTTCATCAAGGAACGCCTTGTGCTGTTTTTACAATTTCAATGGACGATGATTAAGCTTTAAAGAGTCCGTTATGCAAACCGATCCGGCGATCAGTCGCCTACTAATTTTAAGAAGCGCCGCAATCGCCGTGCAGTTTGTTGCTGTTATTGCGGTATATTTTCTTTTTGAATACCAAATCCCCTTACTGCCTTTACTTGCTGTAATTTGTATTGAAGCAATCTTTCAGCTGTTAAGTATATTCGCTTACCGAAATGTCACGAAAGCCAAGCCTGCAGCTGTGTTGATGCAGTTGACAGCTGACTTATTGTTTTTAACTATTTTGCTCTCCTTAAGTGGTGGAGCAACAAATGCATTTGTTTCGTTATTACTGTTACCGATAATGATAGCGGCGGTGACTGTTAATGCGAAAGGGCTTGCTTATACAGCTGTGCTGGCAATCGCCGCTTATAGTTTTTTACTGATAAAAATGCCAGAACACACCATGCACCAAATGCAGATGACTCATCATTTTATTGGTATGTGGATTAACTTTGTTATCAGCGCCATCGTTATTGCCTTTGTAATTGGCACATTAAACAGCACGTTAAGAGCCAGAGAAGCTACTATTTCCCGTACCCGCGAGCAACAATTAAGGCATGAGCAGTTATTAACGCTTGATGGGGCAGCAGCACAAGTAACGCACCAACTTGCAACGCCGATAGCAAACTTACAGCTGTTATTTGAAGAGCTTAAAGAGCAACAAGCTAATGACCCCATTGTGCAAGAAATGGCTAAGCCATTAGCCCAGTGTAAAGAACAACTTGAGCACTTTAGATCACTTTCAAATGCACTAAGAACCGGTGAAACACAACAAGTGATTAGTGCTAAAACACTACAAAACACCATTCAAGATGCGATGACACTGCATTTTCCAGAGCAAAACCTACAATGGCTAAATGAGGCCCCTGAATGTTCGATTTTAAGTGACGCCATGCTGTTACCGGCTATTTTAAATTTACTGCAAAACGCCGTAGCGGCAAACAACCATAATCAGCAACACAACATTGAGGCTAAGTGGCAAATCGATAAGCAAATACTTTCATTGTCGTTACGTGATTTCGGTCAAGGATTTAGTGAGCAACAAATGGCATCATTAGGCGGTCAGCTCATGCCAAGTAGCGATGGAATGGGAATGGCAGTTATGCTTTCTAATGTAACCTTAGAGCGTTTGAATGGCTCATTAACACTCAGTAATCACCCGCAGCAAGGCGCGATTGCGATGGTTAGTTTAAAAATTGTATGAAACTTTTAATTATTGAAGACGATGTAAACCTAGCCAGCACGCTTGCGAGGCGCTTTACAAAACAAGGCTTCACATGTTCACTTGCTCATAACGCTGAGCAAGCTTTACAAAAAACAACCACTTTTGAGGCAAGCCACTTTCTGGTGGATTTAAAACTCGGGGATGATAACGGCCTTGCGCTAATTAAACCTTTAAGAGAACAATTTCCTTCAGCTCGTATCGTATTGCTCACGGGGTTTGCCAGTATTGCCAGTGCAGTAGAAGCGATACGTTTAGGTGCTGATGACTACTTACCAAAGCCTGTCGATTTTAATTCATTATTAAAAACAATCTTGTGTGATGTTGAATCAGGCGTTTCGTTGGAGAGCACAGAGCCAAGCCAAATAATGTCGCCAGAGCGTCTTGAGTGGGAGCATATTCAACATGTATTGCATAGCAACAATGGTAATATCTCTGAAACTGCGCGCCAACTGAATATGCACAGAAGAACCCTACAGCGTAAATTGCAGAAAAAACCCGTACAACACTAAATTGATTGTTTATTAAACTGAAATAATTCTGCGGTTAATCCTAAAGTATGGTTTAGATATTAATAGGTACAAAACTCAGCCTTTTTGATTTGCTGCATCGCTGATCCTTAACTAAAGTCAAATTAAACCTGTTAGTTGTATGAGTCTGGCGTATGCATTTTTCAGAACTTAATTACTTCGCGATCTTTTTTGCTGCCCTTGCATCTTTCTTATTGGGCGCTGTGTGGTATTCACCTTGGCTTTTTAAACGTATTTGGATGGAAAGCTGTGGTTTAACTGAACTTGACCTACAGAGTATTAACCCAGTTATGGTGTTTGGCGGCAGCTTTGTTTTATGTTGTTTAATTGCATTTAGTTTATCGTTATTTATTGGCGCAAATGTCAATGTGGGAGTAGCTGTTGGCACAGGGTTTATTATTGGCTTGTGCTGGGTTAGCTGTGCCTTAGGTATTGGCTATATTTTTGAACAACGCCCATTAAAATTGTTCTTAGTTAATGCAAGTTATTCAATATTACAGTTTTCTGTTATCGGCTTAGTTTTGGGGCTCTGGCCTTAACATGTTAAGGTAAGGTTTTATTTTAGCAATGTAGTTGTAATGGCAAAACCAAACAAAAAAGGCCCGACCAAAACAGTCGATATTTTTTGCTCACAATGTAAAACCCAGTTATTTAAATACCGCAAAGGCGGAAAAGGGGCGTTGGTTAAGTGTTTTGTTGAACGTATTAGCCAAGACTTTACCAATGAAACAGGTATCTGCCCTGACTGCCAACGTCAATTCGCCCGTGAAACCATGATCCGCGGCGCACCTGCTCTAAAAATTATCGGTGGTAAGGTAACGCATAAGTAGATTAGTATTTGCCACATTTTTGATGTTTAATTTAAAGGAAATTATTCACGGGTGAAGAAGGTATTTTTATTTTTTGCACTTATTTTTATTAGTGCCTGTAGTGATCAAATAGAAAATAAAGAAGACTGCATATCGCGGATTGAGTTTATTTGGCTAGCTGAAAGTAACAGAGATAAAAACCGAGTCATAGTAATTTTCATGAATGCATTCGTTACAGAATATACTGAAATTTACGGTCATTCTACTCCTCCTCCTAGTTCTGCAGTGCAGGGAGAAAATTCAGAATTTATTTATTTACAATATACAGATTTCTGTGAGGATAAGTACCGAATTACAAAGCACTTAACAGATAAGATCGCTGCTACCTATCCGAACCTACCGGAATTACTTGTCAGCAATCAAAAATTTAAGCCGAGTATTAATACTATTGCTGTGGATGGGCCTTACTGGAAACATAATCAAGAAGGAAAAGATTAACTTGGTTAAACATGGATTTGCTGCTTTGCTTATGGTTTTTGGCGTTTTGCCCATTTTGACTTCATGTGGAGAGACAGCTTCAAAAATAAACATAAATGAATATGTGTTCGTAAGAGCTATAAACCCAAGCGATAACCTATACAAATATGGCGCATTTAGACTTAAGCCTATAGAAAATGAAGCTAATGTCGTCCAATTGGATTGGATTACTGTCGAGTCCCCAAACAGCAAACTGAAAATAGAAAGTGACACTACTCATTTAGGTAAATCATCCTTTTATGTGGCTGATGGTCTAAAGTTTGATGTTTTTTACCTTTCTTTATCTATTGCTGATCAAGCCTCTTGGTGGGTAAATGAAGTGCCTGCGGAGTTTAAAACCATGTATACCACTGAATTTTGTCAATCATCTTTGACAAAGCTAGAGCAGCTTAACCATGAAGATCTGAGTATTTGCTTTGAGTAAATATTAACTGTAATTAAAATACGGACATTTATCCTCGTTTATCCCTCATGCTCTGATACTATTGACCGGTTTGCTGTTTCAATGAATGAAAACAACCCTCCCCATGGATTGGGCCAGTTGTATGGGTATAAACACATGAACAAAATGGACTCACGCACGTGATAGCACTTTTATTTGATATTATTGGCATGACAGGCACATTCTTAGTGGTTGGTGCTTTCTTTTTATTACAACTGAATAAAGCATCGCCAACCGGCCTTGTGTATAACATGATGAACTTAACAGGCGCGATTCTGTTACTAATTAGCCTTTGTTATAACTTTAACCTTGCTAGTTTTGTTATCGAAATTTTCTGGATAGCGGCGTCACTTATTGGTTTATATAAGTACATCAAGGCAAAGCGTACTGCTAATGTTGAAACAGCTTAATTAAGCTTAGCTCAATAAAATTAAAACCCATTTTTAGCTAAAAGTGGGTTTTTTTGTATCCACTTTCGAGAACTCTTCAACTAAAACTATAAAAACATTGCAAGCTTGCCAATCTTTTGTATTAATAGTGTAAACAAGGTGTTGCTTTTGCAGCATAGGCTATTAGTACAGGTATCTCGCAGCGTGAAGCTTTTAAGATGTTCAGCACTTTTTTCAATTGCAGTTGCCTCAACCATTCCATTGGTTGCAAACGCGACTGACGAGCAAGACTTATTCTCTTTAAGTTTTGAAGACTTGCTTAATGTGCAAGTCGATATTGCTAGTAAAACCAGCGAAACCTTGTCATCTGTTCCTTCAACCATGAGTGTATTTAGCCGTAAACAAATTCAAGCGCTTGGTGTTGATAACGCCTATGAGGTAATGAACTTTGTGCCAGGTATGCAATCAACCCGTGGAGATTGGGTTGGTGCTGTGCCTAAAGATCATGCTCGAGGTGTATACCTTGATAGCGGCAATGTACTGGTGATGATCAATGGTGAGCGTGTCAATGAATCATCATTTGGTAAAGCTTCTGTTTACATGCCTTATATACCTATTGAAGTTATTGAAAAAATAGAGTTTATTCGCGGTCCAGGCTCGGCGCTATATGGCAGTAATGCGTTTTTAGGGGTGATGAATATTGTTACCTCTAAAGAGCGAAATACTCTGCAACTTGTGGTTGGCAACAATGGTCGCTACGGGGCAACAGGGCAGTTCAATGCCTCTTTAAGTGATGATACATCACTCTTTACGAGTTTTTCGTATGATCAAAAAGACGGCGAAAGCTACCCGCAAGGAGTAAAAGATCCTCTTGAGGCGCTTTACCTAGAAGCAGGTGTTGATTACAAAAAGCTGCAATTACGTGCTCGTTACAACGAAACATCCCTTGATGAATTTTTAAACCTTGCTGGCTATTCAACACAAAATCAACACACCAGTGATAACACTTTTGTTGGCATTAAATATAACTGGATTAATAACGACAAGTTAAAGCTGGATTCTAGTTACTCGTACACTAAACATAATATCTCTAGTGCTGGTTTAATCGCTGCTTTTGACGATATACCTGACTTTTTACTTGGCCCAGCTTGGCAAACAACTGATAGCAAATTTGAGACTGAACTGAGTTATCAATTTGAAAATCAATGGCAGCTTGCGGCGGGTATAGAATACGCAGAGGCTAAACAAGTCGAAGCTGGAGTACGTACTAATTACTATGATGTTGAGTCGATGTTAGTCATTATTGACCCCGCTTATTATCAGCAAGGTATTGTGACGGTGATGGACTTTCCTGAATTTGCATCACTTAAATATACCTTCGAAACATATAGCGCCTACGGGCAGTTAAAAATACCTTATTCAGATTCACTTACTTTATTTGTAGGGGCACGCTATGACGATGTGAAAGACATCGACAGTAAACTTTCGCCTCGCCTTGCGGGCGTTTATGTAATAAACCCAGAGCATACCGTAAAAGTGCAATATGGCGAATCGTTCAGAACACCCGTTACTAATGAGCTTTTTTCAAATGATGATGTCACCGTAGGTAACCCGTCACTTCGCTCTGAATCGGTAAAAACCACTGAGCTTGTTTGGCATTATCAAACCTCAGAGTTACAAGCAAATGCGGTGCTTTTTTATAATGAACTCAATGATTTTATAAACATTGAGCCAACGCAATCTAATGAAGCCTTGTTTACTTTTGCAAACTCATTTAACACTCAAAACAGTGGTATCGAGCTTGATGGTACTTGGCAATCAAGTAAAGAGTTTTCTGTAACGGGCACTTACACGCAATACTTTGAAGACCCAATTAATGCGAGCTTTAAGCGTTTTGCAAGCTTAGTGAGTAGTTATAACTTATCTGACAGCTGGCAAGTGAGTTTAAACTTATTGTGGCGTGATAAAGTTGAGGTAAGTTCGGTTACCGGTGCTCACTTCAAACAGTCTGCCTATAGCTTATTAGGTGGCAGCTTAAAGTGGCAGTTAAACGCTAACAGCCAACTTATGCTGAAAGCAGAAAACCTGTTGGGCAAAAAATATAACGTGTTTGATCCACGAATGGACAATGGCGCTGTCGCTGGTACAACAGAAGATTTATCGTTACACTACCAGTTCAATTTCTAGTTGCGCTGCTCGCAAAGGTTTGAATGTCGTCATTAAGTAAAAAGTTAGTTATTGCAGGTGCAATGCTTTTATTGTTGCTTGTGTTAGTTTTTTACGTTGGACGCGCTCACGACTATCAACAAGCAGAGCAACAAAGCCGTGTTCAAGCTACTCAGTTAAGTCATTACTTTTCAAGCGAATTAGCCCGATTTAAAACAATTCCGACCTTAGTCAGTGCCAATGATTTAGTTAAATCTTTTGTGGTTAAGCAAGGTATAGGCGAGCAGGCTGTTAATTATTATTTAGAAGATATCCAACGTGCTAGTGGTGCATCTGACGTCTATTTAATGGATTTAACAGGCTCGGTGGTGGCAAGTAGTAACTGGCAAGTTGATTACACCTTTTTGGGTAGTAACTTTGCTTTTCGACCTTATTTTTATTTAGCCAAGCAGGGTGAAAAAGTAGCTTATTTTGCTTTAGGTATGCGCTCAAGTGAGCGGGGCATTTACTTTTCAGAGCCGGTTATTGATAAAGGTAACGTTATTGCCGTTGTCTCTTTAAAAGTGAATGCTAAAAAGTTTGAACAAGACCGCCAGCTACTTAATGCATCAGACAGCACCCACTTTTATATTGCACTAGAAGATAGCGTTATTGTGATGTCAGACGTTGAGGACTGGCGATTAAAGTCACTTGAATCGCTTAACGACGAACAAATGACTGCTTTGGTTAAGTCGCGCCGCTACTTGTCTCATAAACCGAGTTTACTTAATCACAATCATAAGCCTTTAAGTGAACAAACCGCACAGCAAAATATTCAGCTTAATGGCAAGCAAGCGCGCTTTATTAGTGCCACAGAAACAATAGACATTATAAACGCCAAAGCCAGTGTGCTGGTGGATGTAACTAATGTGGAGCTTGCGCAAATACCTCGACTGCTTTGGTTTAGTGTGTTTTATGCTATTGCTGTTGTGCTTATTCATATGGCGATGGTGCGCTTTGCGGGTTACAAAAAGCTCTTGTTTTCAAGACATAGCCTTGAGCAAGAAGTAATTGAACGAACCCAAGCGCTCGAAAAAGCGCAAAAAGCACTGATCCAAACAGCCAAGCTTGCAACGATAGGTCAATTAAGTGCGGGCATTAACCATGAAATCAATCAGCCCTTAAGTGCCATGAACACTTATTTAGTAAGTGCAAAGAGGCTGCTTATTAAAGGCAATATTGAGCAAGCCAGCGAAAATTTAGTGCTGGTGCAATCTCTAATAGAGCGTGTTCACAAAATTGTCGCTCAGCTTAAGCATTTTAGTAAACCCGCACAAACCCAACTTAGGCAGCAAAGCTTAGCGAGCATGTTAAAAAATGCGTTAATGATCGCAAGCGCCCAGTTAAAGCAAGACGATATCGAGGTTAAAGCTGCTGATATTGATGCAAATATAACAGTGTGGGTCGATAGCGTTAAGTTTGAACAAGTCTTGGTTAACGTGATCACCAATGCTAGCCAAGCAATGAGTGAGTCTGAAAAGCGTGAATTAAGTTTTGATCTCGAACTATTCGACGACCGAGTGAAGCTATCAATTCTTGATACAGGACCAGGTATTGATCAACATGCATTGGGTAACATCTTTGAGCCATTTTACAGTACTAAAACCAGCAACGGTTTAGGTTTAGGTTTATCTATTTCACGGCAAATTATCGACTCATTTAACGGTCGATTATCTGCGCATAACCGCCCTGAAGGCGGCGCACAATTTATAATAACCTTACAAACAAATAAGGAACCATCATGAGTGTAGTTGCAGCGACCTGTAATCAGGTAATCGTTATTGATGACGAAGCGGTGATACGCGATTCATTAAAGCAACTCCTTGAGATTGAAGGTTATCAAGTTCAGTGTTTTAGTGAACCAACTGCGGCACTTTCAAAATTGAGTCGTCGTTTTGAAGGGATTGTTTTAAGTGACATAAACATGCCAAAAATGGACGGTTTGGCATTTTTAGAACAAGTTAAGGCCTTTGATAGTGAGCTACCGGTTATTTTTCTTACCGGCTTTGCCGATGTATCTGTTGCCGTTAAAGCCATGCAACTTGGCGCTTATGATTTATTCGAAAAGCCACTCACAGAGCAATTGTTAGACTGTATCGCGCGCGCTTCAGAAAAACGTGCTTTAGTGATGGAAAACCGCGCCTTAAAAATCGCAGTAGAAAAAACCTCTGCGCCCGGTGTGCGAATTTTAGGTGAAACTGAGCAAATGCAACAAATGATGCATTTACTCAATGCGGTTATCGACACTCCCGCTGATGTTTTAATAGAAGGTGAAACTGGCACAGGTAAAGAATTAGTTGCCCGTTACTTGCACGATCAAAGTAACAGATCAGCGGCTAATTTTGTTGCCATAAACTGCGGCGCAATCCCTGAACAGCTTATCGAAAGCGAACTTTTTGGTGCAGCCAGTGGCGCATATACAGGTGCTACGCAATCTCGCCAAGGTAAGTTTGAATTTGCTAAAGGCGGTACTGTCTTTTTAGATGAAATAGAGTCAACGCCTGCAAGTTTACAAGTAAAGTTATTAAGGGTGCTTGAAGAGCGTAAAGTAACGCCTGTAGGTGATAACCACGCCATTGATTTAGACGTGCGTATAGTTGCTGCCACCAAAGTAGACTTAATGACACTAGTCGAAGCTGGGGAGTTTAGAGCCGATTTATATTACCGATTAAACTTAGTTAAAGTGAGTATTCCGGCATTACGAGACAGAAAGGCCGATATTCCACTGTTGTTTAAACATTTTAGCTCGATAGCGGCAACACGTTTTCATAAACCACCTGCACCACTAAGTAGTGAAGCAAAACAACGACTTCTTGCCTACGATTGGCCGGGTAATGTACGAGAGCTTAGAAATCAGGCTGAACGTGCGGTATTGCTAGGCTCTGATCTGGCCTTTGCCTCGTACAGTGATGCAAATAGTGACAACGAGCTTGCTCAAGACTTAAGCCTTGCCGAGAAAATTAGTTTTTATGAGCAATCACTTATCGAAGAAGCGCTCGAGCGTAATAACGGCAGCATAAAAGAGACTATGGCTACATTACAAATTGCTCGTAAAACCCTTTATGACAAGATGACCAAGTACGGTATTAATCGCGAAATGTTCAAAGACTAAGCAACCCTCTCACATTAAACTCTTCACAATGGGTGGAACTGGTGACAGCATATTTTTAAAAATGTGTGGATATCCACCCATAAAAAACAGCTCCTTTTACGTCAATAAAGTTAATTTACTGTTATTTAACAGCTTTTTTAAAATTAACTAAGTTGGCAACCAACTTGCCTTAATAGTTAGGAACAACAATTTGAACCTAATAAGGGGCGCATAATGACAACAATATTCACTCATACAAAAACACGCGTAGCAGCGGCTGTGATTTTAGCTAGCACAGCAGGCTCAGCAATGGCAGCAGACTACGCGGTATACGGTAAAGCAGAAGTTCAAATAGCAAACACAGATACAGGCGTTATGCGCTATGCAGATGAAGGTACGCAAATCGAAGCACCTTTTTCTCGTATTGGTATTAAAGGTAGCCACAAACTAACTGAGTCGCTAAAAGCAGTATTCAAATACGAAGTTCAAGTAAAAGGCTTTGAGCATGACGATACCAGTGAGCCATTTTCAGCTCGTAATACCTACTTAGGCCTTGCAGGCGATTTTGGTGAAGTGGTTGTCGGCCGTAACGACACCCGTTTTAAATACTCAGAAGGTAAAGTAGACGGTTTTAACGAAACCCAAGCAGATATTGCTCAGTTGATCCCTGGTCAAGACCGTATCGGCGATACCATTACCTACAGCTCAAAAACATACGGTGGCGCATCACTAGCGCTAACTTATGCACCAAAAGATGACAGTAGCAACGATGAAGATGGTTTTGCGGCAACGGTTATTTATGGTGACCGTGCATTAAAATCTAAAGACTATTATGTTGCTATTAGCCATGTTGATGCACTTAATAAGTTAACAGCAAGCCGCGTTGTTGCAGCATGGAAACTTGATAACCTACAGTTAGCGGGTTTATTCCAGCGCAGTGAATCAACCGACGGTACGAAAGAAGGCAATGGCTATGCACTTAGCGCAAGCTATGCAATCGATAAATGGGTACCTAAGCTGCAATATGTTAAAGACGACTCAAAAATTCGCCATGCTGAAGAAGGTAAACAATGGACAGCAGGTGTTGACTATGTTTTTGATAAACAAACCACAGCATACTTATTCTATACTGATTTAGATTTAGAACTTGAATCAGACAATAGCGTTGCAATTGGCCTTAAATACAAGTTCTAAGGAGTCGGTATGTCATTAGTAAATCAAACAAAAGATGGCTCACAGCCACGCCCATTAATGAGCACAGTAATGTTACTGCTAGGCCCATTAGTGATGTTATTAACTTGCTTAATCGATCCACCAGCGGGTATGAGTGTATCAGCATTACGTACCGCAGGCCTTGCATTTTGGATGGCTACTTGGTGGGTCAGTGAAGTTGTGCCAATTCCTGCTACTTCATTATTGCCACTGGTTATATCACCTCTTGCTGGCATTGCAGCAATCAAAGGGGTCGCATCACCTTATGCACACCCTTTGATCTTTTTATTCTTAGGCGGCTTTTTGATCTCAATCGCGATGGAGCGTTGGGGTTTACATAAGCGTATTGCGCTTAATACCATGCTTCGTGCTGGTACTAAGCCAAGCCTACAAATTTTAGCCATGATGCTAGTAACGGCATTTTTATCAATGTGGATGTCAAATACAGCAACTGCTGTGATGATGTTACCGATTGCTATGTCGATTACTATGTTGGTTAAACAGTCTAACCCTGAAAATGATCAATTTGGTAAAGCGTTGTTATTATCAATCGCTTATGGTGCTAGTATCGGTGGTATTGCTACTTTAATTGGTACCCCACCTAATGCACTTATGGCTGCGTATTTATCAGACAGCTACAAAATTGATATTGGCTTTGCACAGTGGATGAAAGTAGGTGTACCACTTGCAATTGTTATGCTGGCTTTATGTTGGGTTTGGTTAACTAAGTTTGCTTATAAAGTAGATACCGATTGTGCCAAAGCAGCAAGTAAAGACACTAAATCGTTATTCTTGTCGCAGTTACAAGAGCTTGGTGCAATGCAACGCGCTGAAAAAGGCGTAGCAGCCGTGTTTGTTTTAGCGGCAGTATGCTGGATCTTCAGACCTGTACTTGCCGACTTATCGGGCTTAAAAATCTCTGATACGGGTATTGCTATTGCTGCAGCATTATTATTGTTCGTGTTACCGGCAAACAAAGGTGATGGTGAGCGTATTCTTGATTGGGAAAGTGCCGCTAAAGTACCGTGGGGCGTGTTACTACTATTCGGTGGTGGTTTAACACTGGCTGCGCAAATTAAATCATCTGGTCTTGCTGAATACATTGCTCACATGATTGAAGGGGCGAGTGCAATTCCATTGGTGTTAAGTGTTCTAGCAGTGGCAACCTTAATTACTTTCTTAACTGAGATCACTAGTAATACAGCTACAGCGGCAGGTTTCTTACCACTATTAGGCCCAGTTGCTGAGTCAGTATTTGGTACACCGCTGGTATGGGTCATTCCTGCGGCTATTGCGTGTAGCTGTGCGTTCATGATGCCAGTTGCGACACCGCCTAATGCAATAGTGTTCGGCTCTGGGCAAATTCAAATGCGCGATATGATCCGCTCTGGATTTGCACTGAACATAATTGCTATTGCGATGATCACGGTAGTTACTATGACTATTGCCGCAGTGGTATTTGGTTTTTAGTTAAGCCTTTAAGTTTTCAACCTATTCCAACCAATAACAGCGCTCACTATGAGCGCTGTTTTTACATTTATTAAGTTGCTCAGATAAATATAGCTAGTTATAGTGGCTAAAATCGTTTATCAAGAGATGATGTTTTGACTGATATACACGCACAATTACAGAGCGAGTTTATAAAACTCAATGACGCCTTTTTGGCAGAGCCTTATTTAGCGATTGATAAGCGTATTAAGCTGTTAAAAACGATTAAATCCCGCCTAATTGAAAATGAGCAAGCCCTAGTTGCAGCAACAAGTAAAGACTTTGGTTACCGTACTGAGTTCGATACAGTACTGGGGGATTTACTGCCAACGGTAAAATCATTAACTGACATTATTAAGCGCTTACCAAAATGGTCGCGCAACGAATCACGCAGTGTGGGTATCAGTTTATGGCCTTCATCGGCACATATTCATTATCAGCCTAAAGGAGTCGTGGGCGTTATTGCGCCGTGGAATTACCCAATTCAATTAGCATTAGTACCGGCTATTAGCGCATTAGCGGCGGGTAACCGCGTGATGTTAAAACTAAGCGAATTTACTCCACATACCAATGCTGTTATAAAGCAAATAATAGACGGTGACGTTGCTGAGCACTGCATTATTGTTGAAGGCGAAGCCGACACTGCCGCCTCTTTTTGTGATTTACCTTTTGCTCATTTACTGTTTACGGGCTCAACATCAGTAGGGCGTAAAGTGATGCAAGCGGCCAGTAAAAACCTCACTCCAGTGACCCTTGAGTTAGGCGGTAAATCACCGGTTGTGATTCTTGATGATGTGAATATTAAAGAGGCTGCAAAAACCCTGTTATTCGGCAAGTTAAACAACGCAGGGCAAATATGTGTCGCGCCTGATTATGTGTTTGTGCCCAAAAAGCTTGAGCATCAGTTAGTTTTACAGCTATGCGAGCTGTATAAAAAGCACTTTAAACAAGGTGTTGAAGGTAAGAACCTCACCTCGATTGTCTCTGATAGGCAATATCAACGTTTAATTGCGACATTAAATGATGCAAAAGACAAAGGTGCTCAAGTATTTGAGCCAATAGAAGGGCATCAAGTCGATGAACTTAAACATCGCATGGGTTTGCATATTTTAACGCAACTAAATGACGATATGCGGGTAATGCAAGAAGAGATCTTTGGCCCTTTACTGCCAATTATGAGTTATGAATCACTGCAACAGGTGATTGACACTATCAACGCCGATTCATCACCGCTTGCCTTGTATATTTTGGGTCATGACAAAGACAAAATCAGTAAATTAAGTTCATCAATCAGAAGTGGTACATTGGCAATTAACGATGTACTGATGCAGGTAACAGCAGATCAACTACCATTTGGTGGTATTGGTGAGTCAGGGATGGGGCACTATCATGGTATTGAGGGCTTTAAAACCTTTAGCCATGCACGAAATACCCTAGTATCAGGTAAGTTTAATCCACGTACCAGCTTGTTGCTAAAGCAAAATAAGTTGCTGATCAAACTATTAAAATGGATGTACTTGCGCCGTTAAGCGCAAGTACACTGCTTGTTATAGACGCCCATCAGGTGCGTATAAACCAGCCTGAATTTTTGCATAAATCGCGTCTGCTTTTTCTTTTGCAGCTTCAATTTCTGCAGGCATCATATTGCGCTCATCAAGCTTACGGCTATGGCTTGCATCCATGTTGCCGTTGTATTCAGCAATGGTATTCCAAATGTATGATTTCTCGAGATTCTTAGGAACACCTAAACCCTCGTAATACATCAAGGCCATATTGAACTGAGCAAGAGTAAAGTTATTTGCTGCCGCTTTTTGGTACCAGCTAAGCGCTGTTCGGTAATCTTGAATTACCCCTTCACCATTAGCGTACATAACCCCTAAATTAAACTGAGCTGCTGGGTGATTTTTTTGTGATGCCATTTCATATAATGAAATGGCTTTTTCTTTATCAAGTTTTACACCTTTACCTTCTTGATAAAGTACACCTAATGCAAACATTGAATCAGCATGTACTTTTTTTACTGCCTTCTCGTACAACTCTGCTGCTTTACGGTAGTCGCGTTGCACACCAAAGCCACCTTCGTACATTTTAGCAAGCTCATACATTGCAGGGGCATAACCTCTGTCTGCAAGGTAATTAAATTCATGAAGCGCTTCTTCAAAACGACCTTCATTTGCCGCTAATTGGGCATCTTCAAGACTGGCATTTGCTAAAGGTGACAAGATTAACGTGCTAGCGAGCAATAGTGATTTAAAATTAGGCTTGATCATAGTCTGCCTCCAAATGTGTGTTAGGTATCAATAACAAAGCATTGAGCTATTGATAAAATGCATTGCCAAACAGCCACTGAGCAAAACATCACTTTTAGTTTAGACCCAACAGCTGCAAATGCCCAATTTATAGACAGCGGCAAGCTTTGCAATTAACAAGTAGGCTTAAGATACAGATTTTACAGAAAAATTAAAGAAATAAAAA
>NZ_JAKEVM010000085.1 GCF_022398475.1 Pseudoalteromonas shioyasakiensis
GCTTTTCATACAGCCAGCACGCAATTAGTGCCTCAACTGTTATTAAAGATTATAAAATTCAAGGGATCAGTGATGATCTCGAAAAAAACGTTGAGCTTTACATTAAGCAACTGGTCGATGAAAAAACTTCTAAGGCATTAAGGCGTCACGCTAAAAGCCAAGTTGAAATGAGTTTAAAGGCCCTTGGTTATTATAAGCCGATAATCAAAATTAGTTTCGATGATGCTCAGCAGCTTTTAATTGTTGATGTTCAACGTGGTCCTGCTACCCGTATTGCAGATATTAACGTGACTATCACGGGTGCCGGTAAAGATGACGCTGAATTTATGTCTGCCGTCAACAGCATCAAAATCAAACAAGGTGACTTTTTAAATCACGGTAAATATGAAGCCGCAAGAAAACGTATTGAAAGCCAACTATTAGACTTAGGCTATTTTGATGCAAAATGGCATGAGCATAAATTGGCAGTTTCGCTAAAAAATAATAGCGCAAAAGTCATTTTCAATGTCGATACTGGGCCCCGTTATCAGTTTGGTGACATCACAATTGGTAGTGAGACTCCAGCCGAAAAATACATTCGTTCGCTGGCTGAATTTAAACAAGGTCAGCCTTATAAAGCGACCGAGATTTCTGATTACAACTTAGCATTGTCGAGTACCCCTTACTTTGCCAGTGTTCGTGTGTATGCAGATATTGCAAAACGTAAAAATAATCAAGTGCCTGTCAACGTTGATGTATTACACAAACCTGCCAATAGTTATGAAGTGGGTGGCGGTTATAGCACTGACCTTGGACCAAAAGTCCGTTTCAAATGGACCAAGCCTTGGATCACCGAAGATGGTCATTATTTAGAAAGTAACCTCAATGTATCTGAGCGCCAGCAAGATATTTCACTTGGCTATACGGTGCCAGTTGACGACCCTAATGATGATCTTTGGCGCTTTTCTGTGGGTTACAAGCTTGAAGATGAATTAACCAATGATTTATACAGTCGTATATTCACGGGACAGCTTCAGCGGCAGTGGCTCACTGATGACGATTGGGTACGTACTGCTTTTCTAAGACGCGATTACGAGACCTATCGAATAGGGGATGAAGAACAAAGCGCAAAAATGCTGATGCCTGGTATTAGTTATGCCAAAAAAGACACCGAGGGGGGCACAACGCCTTATGAAGGCTATCAATGGATGATGTCAGTAGAATTTGGTTTAAAAGATATGATGTCTTCAACCAATATTTTGCGCTTACAACTGCAAAATGCCTGGTTAACTACTTTTGCAGAACGCCATATGCTGTTTTTAAGAGCCAATCTAGGTGCCATGTTGGTTGATAACATAAATGATGTGCCGTTATCACTGCGTTTTTATGCCGGTGGTGATCAGAGTGTACGTGGTTTTGCCTATGAATCTATCTCCCCTGAAGATGAGAAAGGGCGCCTAATTGGTGGTAAATATTTAATGAGTGGCACTGTTGAATATAACTATCAATTTGCTGAACATTGGCGCGCAGCCTTATTTGTCGATAGTGGTACTGCGACTAATGATTTTAGTGATCGCGTCGAAGTTGGTGCCGGTTTTGGTTTTCGCTATTTAACACCGGTTGGCCCTGTACGTATCGACCATGCTTGGGGTTTAACAAAAGAAAGCAAAAGTACCCGATTAAGTATTACCATAGGGCCTGAAATCTAATGAAGATGTTAAAAAAGATAACCAAGGTTCTATCGATCACGTTGGCAAGTCTGCTAGTTATTGTGTTTTGTTTGCTATTCACCGCGCCCGGTAATCACTTTATTGCATACACAGCAAATAAGTTAGTTGATGGCTTAAAAGTCAACCTGCCATCTGGGCGTTTTTTATATAACGATGCATTTGATGTTCAGTTTGAAAATCAAGGCATCAAGCTTGAGGCAAAGCAGCTAAAAATTGATTTATTCTGGTGGCGTTGTGATGGTATCTGCCTAGATAATTTAAGCGCCCAGTCGATTGATCTAAGCATTAAAAGCCAAGCTGCATCAACTGAGCAGGGCTCTGAAGCAGAGCCTGAAGCTGAGCAAGCTGGTCAAATCAACTTACCAATGAAAGTTGCTGTTAAGCGAGTTGCAATTAATCGCTTTAATCTTGCGCATCCGAGTGCCGATGTAACAGTCAACAAATTAAACTTAAGTGGTCGCGGCGAAGCATCGGATATTAAAGTGGATACACTGACCATTGCTGATGTTGCTATGATGCTACACGAAGCAAAAGAGCAGCCTAAATCAACGCCATTAACAGAGCTGCCAGCATTACCATCACTCGATATTACGCTACCGATTAATATTGAGTTAAAGCAATTTCAAATCAGTAAAGTTGCTGTAACCCCTTATGGTGTTGAAGAGGCTCAGCTAGTCGAAAATATTGAATTAGTTGCGTCTGCTAAGGGCAGCGATATTAATCTTGAAAAGCTTGCTGCAAGTTATCAGCAATGGCAATTGCACTCTAATTTAATGGCAGAGCTTTCTGGTGAAAATACAATTGAGGGAGCAGTGTCTGTAAAAAGCACTGAGCATCAAGCGAAGTTATCGCTTTCAGGCCCGCTTGAGGATTTAAAGTTAGACCTAGTTACACAGGGAGCATACCCAGCAGAGTTAAAAGGGGCTGTGAACCTAAAACAAACAAATTACCCCTTTGATTTAACAGGCCAGATAGCAAAGTGGCAAATTACGACAGATACACAACAGCTGCAATTATCGGACTTTGATTTAAAAGCCAAAGGCCATGCCGATGCTTATGCTGTTGATTTGAGCCTAGTAACGCAGTTAGATGCATTACCGGCAATGACCGTGAAATCGCAATTACAAGGTAGTTTAACAAACGCAAAACTTGAGCAGTTAAGCCTCAATGCGAATGACAGTAAAGCAGACATTAACGCATCAGTTGATTGGTCGAACGGGGTAAAAAGCGAGTTTAAAGGGGTTTTAAGCCACTTAAAAGCCCAATACTTAACGGATGCACTAAGCAGTGATTTATCTGGTGAATTTAATGGTTCATTTAATTTACAGTCAGGTGAGTGGCAGCTTGCCTTAGATAACACGCAATTAAATGGTTCAGTTAATGAAGTGCCAGTGACCTTATTGTCGGATTTTGAACTTGATAGCAGCCTGCATGCGAGTTTTAAAAAACTTGAAGTGAAAAGCGGTAAAAATGAAATTGCGCTATCGGGACAGGTTGATGATGTATGGCGTGTAGACGGTAAATTGCGTCTAGATGCAAGTGGTCAAGATATCTTGCCTATGCAAGGCAAGGGTTTTGCTGATTTGAGCTTACGTGGTGAGCGTCTTGCGCCAACGGTTGATTTAAATCTAGTCCTTAATACATTGAGCTATCAAGATATTCAGGTTGATGGTTTAACATTAAAAGGGCAATTTGATTACGCAGCAGATTGGCAAACGGATGTGTCACTGGTGCTCGATTCTGCATCGATCGCAGAGCATAAAATTAATCAAATTGAGTTAGACGCCAGTGGCGATAAAACAGATCATCATTTAACTTTTTTACTCGATGCAGATCAAGGCAAGGCCTCATTTGATGTAGACGGTAAATTTAATAAAGAGACCTGGCAAGGTGCGCTAAGCCAAATTCTTGTTACCGATAATCAGGTACGCTTTGGCACTGATAAACCGGTTAATATTCAAGTAAATAACAAAACCTTTGACTTTAATGTAGGCGCGCATTGCTGGCAAAGTGATAACTCAAAACTATGCTTTGAGACCTTGCAGCAAACTGAGCAATTAGGCCAGTTAAATGCACAGCTTGCAGCGCTATCTATTGCTGAATTTAAACACTTCTTACCTGATAACTTGAAAGTAACAGGCGATGCAAATGGGGAGTTTGTTGCTAATTGGAATAATGGTGCATTGAAAACGATTCGCGCCAATATCAAAACTCAGCAGCTGGAAGCATCTTTAATTGATGACGCAAATGTTTATAAATTACCGATAGAGGTTTTAGATATCTCGGCAATGAGCGATGCGCAAACGGGTAAACTTAATGCCACAGTTGATTCATCTGTATTAGGTAAAGTGACGTCAGAGCTCAACATTGATGATATTCAAAATCAACAGACCTTAGCGGGCGACTTGGTTATTGAGAAAATTGAGTTAACAAACCTACGCCCTTTTATAGCTTCACTTGAGCAATTAACAGGCGACATAAAAGGTCGGTTAGCAATCGCAGGTACTTTAAAAGAGCCATTACTCAATGGTGATTTTGATGTTGAAAATATCAATCTAGAAGGGGCAACCTTGCCGGTATCGCTGCAAAACTCTTATGTGAACATTGCCTTTAATAACCAAAGTGCGAAGCTCACTGGCGAGCTCAAAGACACGGAAGGGGGCGCGCTTAATTTATCTGGCGGTGTTGATTGGCAGCAAGATTTACCGGACGTTGACGTGAGATTAAACGGTAAAGAGTTTTTTGTGCGTGCTCAGCAAGATGTCACCTTTAAAGTGTCTCCAGACTTAACTATGTCTTTAAAAAATAATGCGTTTAATCTTGATGGCCAAGTCGTCGTGCCATGGGGACGTATTGCGATTGAAGAGCTACCAGAAGGAGCTGTGCAAGTCAGCGATGATGAAGTCATTGTTGATATTGAGCAGCAACAGTCAGAAAAAGTCCCCTTTGATTATGCTATTAACTTAAAGGTGTTGGTTGAAAATGATGTGCGCGTTGACTCGTTTGGCTTACAGTCAAAAGTTGAAGGTGACATAAACATCAGCATGGACCAAGTTACGCCGATGATAGCAACGGGTGAGTTGAACCTAGTTCAAGGTACCTATCGTGCTTTTGGTCAAGACTTGCAAATTCGTACCGGTCAGGTGGGCTTTAGCGGCTCAATTGATAAACCGTACTTGAACATTAAGGCAATTCGTAATCCAGACAACACCTCGAATGGCGTGATTGCGGGTATTACCTTAACTGGTAATGTTGAACAGCCTTCATTAAAAGTATTCTCAGAGCCTGCGATGGACCAAGCCCAAGCATTGGCTTATTTATTAAATGGTCAACCTCTTGATGAAGGAGATAGTTCAACCGATGCGATGCTCACCCAATTACTGCTTGCCCAAGGTGTAAACCGTAGTGAAGGTGTGGTATCTAAAATTGGTGAAAGCTTTGGTTTGTCTGATGTTAGCTTAAGTTCAAGCGGTAGCGGGGATGACACCAAAGTTGAAATATCTGGCTATGTTACACCAGGTATTCAAGTAAAATACAGTGTCGGTATTTTTGATTCACTAAGTGAAGTGGCAGTTCGTTATCAATTGTTGTCGCAATTGTATATTGAGGTCACCAGCGGCCTTTATCAAAATGTTGATATTCTTTATAAATTTGATTGGGACTAATATCTCTACTTGTGATCAAACATCGCTTTTACTTGCTTATTAGGGCATAAGTTAATAGGCTGAATTGTCAATTACTTAAAAGATAATAACAATGAAATTAAGTCTATTAACTCTGTGTCTTGGCGTAGTTTTAGCTGCACCAATTACTGCAAAAGAAACAAGCCAAAAACGTTCCGCTGGCGAAATCATTAAAACCGCAAATAGCAATGAGTGGCGAAAAGTCAGTGCCGAAAACGTCATTAAATTAACCTTACCTACGGGTGCTGCTTATATTGAACTAAACGATAAACTAGCGCCTATTCACGCAAATAACATGCGACAGCTTGCCAAAGAAGGGTTTTATCAAGGCCTGAGTATGTATCGCTTTGTTGAAGGGTTTGTTGCGCAGGGCGGGGATGCCAGCGAAAGTAAACCTGTTAAAAATGCCAAAAAAGGGTTACCTGCTGAGTTTTATCTACGCACCGAGGCTCCTTTAGCGATTACAGAGCTTAAAGGGCCTGATGGCTATGCCGCTAAAACGGGCTTTTTAAATGGCTTTGCTGTGGCACAAAACCAAAGCCAAACCGAAACATGGCAAGTACATTGCCCAGGAATTTTTGCTATGGCCCGCGGTAATGATATTAATTCCGGTGGTACCGAATTTTATGTCACCATCGGTAATAGCCAGCGCTATTTAGACCGTAATATCACCGTGTTTGGTCGTGTTTTAGAAGGCATGGAGCACTTTAATCTATTGCAGCGTAAAGCCACTGAAGGTCAGCCATTTAACCCCATTACAGATATGCAAGTATTAGCAGATATTAAAGATACAGATAACAGTGAATTTCGGGTGATGAAAACAGACTTAAATGCCTTTAAAGACCTCATCGAAGCGCGTAAAAATCGAGTAGAAGCGTGGTTTGTTGAAAGCCCTGATTACATCGATGTTTGTGCAATGCCAATTCCAACCGAGAGGATTATGCCAACTCGCAATAATACTTAATCATTTTGAGGGATTAAATCTGTCGCTAACTGCGTTAAAAATCTCTCATTTAGAACAACTAAATAACGAAATTTTTGCCTTGTTATCAACGAGATTTTATTGCCTCAAAACTGTTCACTTAATTAAGCGAATTGGCATAAATAAAGCCATGACCACCTGATAGATTATTTGATACAATATCAGTCTATTGGTTAAGAAATATAAGGGTATCGGGTGGTTAACCTAGGTCCGCTGTTCGGCGAATTAAAAACGTGTTTACGCAAAGATCAATTCATCTTCAAAAAACGCCTTCATGGTATTAAAAAAATCAACGATGAAACTAAGCAAGCAAACATAGCGCAAAAAATAGCAGAAGATATTAGTCGTTCGCAGCAATTGCGCGAGCAACGTTTGGCTGCAATGCCTAAAGTGACCTACCCAGAACAACTTCCTGTTAGTCAAAAGAAAGATGACATTAAACAGGCGATCGCCAATAACCAAGTAGTGATCATCGCCGGTGAAACAGGCTCAGGTAAAACGACGCAGATCCCAAAAATGTGTTTAGAGCTTGGCCGGGGTGTTGATGGATACATTGGTCACACCCAGCCTCGCCGACTCGCGGCTCGAAGTGTCGCGAATCGTATTGCAGAAGAAATGCAATGCGAGCTAGGCCAACAAGTGGGTTTTAAAATTCGCTTTAGTGACCAAGTTTCTGACAATAGTTACATTAAATTGATGACAGACGGTATTCTGCTGGCTGAAATTCAACAAGACAGATACCTAAATCAGTACGATACCATCATCATCGATGAAGCCCACGAACGTAGCCTGAATATCGATTTCATTTTAGGCTATTTAAAAAATTTACTGCCAAAACGTCCTGACTTAAAAGTTATTATTACCTCAGCGACGATTGACCCAGAGCGTTTTTCTAAACATTTTGATGATGCACCCATCATCGAAGTATCCGGTCGAACTTTCCCAGTAGAGGTTCGTTATAGACCAACCACTGAAATCAACAAAGACGAGATGGAAGCGGATGGTGACCAATTACAGGGTATTTTTGATGCCGTTGATGAGCTGTGCGATGAAGGCCCTGGCGATATTCTGATTTTTATGAACGGTGAACGAGAGATTCGCGATACCGCCGATGCGTTATCAAAGCGAAACCTCAAAGGCACCGATGTTTTACCGCTCTATTCGCGTTTATCAAACGCAGAACAAAACCGAATTTTTGCGCCGCACAGCCGTCGTCATATTATTTTAGCCACCAACGTGGCTGAAACATCACTAACGGTGCCGGGTATTCGCTATGTTATCGACCCAGGTACCGCGCGCATCAGCCGTTATAGCTATCGTACCAAGGTACAACGATTACCAATTGAGCCAATTTCACAAGCCAGTGCCAATCAGCGAAAAGGCCGCTGTGGTCGTATTGAAGCGGGTATCTGTATTCGCTTATACAGTGAAGAAGACTTTAACTCGCGCCCGGAGTTTACTGATCCTGAAATTTTACGCACCAACTTAGCCTCTGTTATTTTGCAAATGCTTGGTTTAGGGCTTGGCGACATGCAGCAGTTCCCGTTTGTGCAAGCGCCGGATAGCCGTAATATCAACGATGGTTTAACGCTACTTGAAGAACTCGAAGCAATTAAGCCAGCTAAACGCCATAAAAAGACTGAGCTTACGAAATCAGGCAGAAGCTTAAGCCGTTTACCGGTTGATCCACGGTTAGCTAAAATGGTGCTGACTGCCGATGGCTTAGGTGCACTGCGTGAAGTGATTATTATTGTTGCGGCATTGTCGATTCAAGACCCAAGAGAGCGACCACAAGAAAAACGCGGTGCAGCGGATGAAAAGCATGGCCGTTTTGATGACCCTGATTCAGATTTTATCGCCTTTTTAAATCTGTGGAATTACCTTGAAGAGCAGCAATCTGAATTGAGCAATAGCCAGTTTAGAAAGTTATGCCAAAAGGACTTTTTAGCCTATATGCGTATTCGCGAATGGCAAGATATTGTTTATCAGCTATCAACGGTATGTAATGAAATGGGCATGAAGGCCACTACCAATGTTGCTGATAGCGAGCGAATTCATCAATCTTTATTAAGCGGTATGTTAAGTCATATTGGTTTTAAAGATGAAAAACAAACTTATAAAGGCGCCCGCAACAGCCAATTCCATATTTTCCCAGGTTCAGGATTATTTAAAAAGAGCCCAAAATGGATTATGTCGGCAGAGCTTGTTGAGACCAGTAAGCTTTATGCGCGGATCAACGCGCGCATAGACTTGAAATGGGTTGAAGGCTTTGCACAGCATTTAGTAAAGCGCAGCTACAGTGAACCGCATTGGGAGAAAAAGCCGGGTGCAGTTATCGCGTTTGAGCAGCAAACTTTGTATGGCCTATTAATTGTTAATAAGCGCCGCTGTGTATACAGCAATATTGATCCAAAAGTAAGTCGCGAGTTGTTTATTCGCACCGCTTTAGTAGAGCAAGAACTGGGTCAAAATGAAGGCTTTTTACAATATAACCAAGAGTTAATTGAAGATATTCAGGTTCTTGAAAATAAATCTCGCCGCCGTGATATTTTAGTTGATGAACAAACCCTGTTTGAATTCTACGACAAGAAAATTCCACAAGATGTAAATAATCGTGCCGCGTTTAATAAGTGGTGGAAAGGGCAAAAGCAAAAAGATAAGCGCTTTTTGCATATGTCTCGAGAAGAATTAATGCAGCATGGTGCTGATCATGTTACCGAGTTTGATTACCCAGATACTTGGCAGCAAGAGAACTTATTATTACCACTGGCATATCACTTTGATCCAGGGCAAGCCGTTGATGGTGTTGCGGTACAAATTCCAGTTGCACTGTTAAACCAAGTACAAGAAACTGGCTTTGATTGGCATATTCCTGCATTTAGGCATGAGTTAATTTGTGCGCTTATCAAGTCGCTACCAAAAACAATTCGTCGCAACTTTGTGCCTGCGCCAAACTACGCCGATGCGGTACTTGCTGCAATCGAGCCGATGCAAGGCAACCTAATTGATGCAATTAGCACGCGTTTATTGCGCATGACAGGAGTGCGTGTTGAACCAGATGCATGGGATTTATCAACCCTTGCTCCGCATTTACGCCTGCAGTTTGAAGTGCGCGATGAACACGATAAGTTACTCGCTCGCGGTTTAAATTTATCTAAACTAAAAGCCCAGTTACAAGGTAAGGTAACGGATACCTTATCGAAAGTAGCCGACAAGGGTATAGAAAAAGCTGATTTGACTGAGTGGAGCTTTGGCGAGTTACCAAGCTCTTACGTGAAAAAACAAGGTCAATATGAAATCAAGGCGTTTCCAGCGCTGGTGGATAAAAAAGACTCAGCCGCGGTTGAGCTATTTGATAATGAACACAAAGCACAGCAAGCGCACCAACAAGGTTTACGCCGCTTAGTGTTATTAAATGTGCCATCACCAATTAAGTATTTACAACAAAACTTACCAAACAAATCTAAATTAGGTTTGTACTTTAATCCGTTTGGTAAGGTCAATGACTTAATTGATGACTGTATCGCTGCAGCCGTCGATAGCCTATTAACTAAATACGGCAACATTCGCACAGCAGATGCGTTTGAAAAGGCGAAAGAGCAAATTCGCGGTGAACTTGGTGATACGGTTGTTGAGATCGCTACTCAAGTAGAGCAAGTGCTAAGTATTGCTCATGGCTTAAATAAACGTATGAAAGGACGCGTTGATTTAACCATGATCACGGCGCACGGTGATATTAAATCACAGTTACAAAGCTTAGTGTTCAAAGGCTTTGTTAGCCAGCACGGCGCAGCAAAAATGACGGATTTAATTCGTTACTTAAAAGCCATTGAACGCCGCCTAGAAAAGCTCCCTGTTGATCCTAATCGTGATAGGTTGTGTGTGCTTGAGCTTGAAAAAGTAGCTGAGCAATATCAAAAATTAGCTAATAAAATTCCTAAGGGTATGCCAATTCCTGAAGAGATCAGTGCGATATTTTGGATGCAACAGGAGTTACGTGTTTCTTTATTTGCACAAACACTAGGGACACCTTATCCTGTATCTGCTAAACGTGTTTTAAACGCAATCAAAGAATGTGAGTTATAATACTAAGGAATGAGCAATGAGGTTAGCGCCTCCTTGCTTTAAGTTACAAACACAGATGCTAAAAGGAGATTATGTGGGCATTGAAAAGGAAAAACCGATCTCAGTTCCTGAGCGTACGGTAAATCGACCGCGACCAACTATTTTGGTCGTCGATGATGAATATTTTAATTTTGAAATGCTCAAAGCAAGCCTTGGGGATGAGTTCTCATTAAGTTATGCAAACTCAGGCGCATCGTGTTTAACTTCAGCCATTGCAGAGCCGCCAGATGCTATACTACTAGATGTTTGTATGCCGGGCTTAGATGGTTATGATACTTGCCGCTTACTAAAAAACACCCCAGAAACAGAGCAAATTCCTGTTGTCATGGTGTCTGGTCTTGAAACCGAGCTTGAACAAAAAGCAGGGTTTGATGCCGGTTGCGACGCCTATGTAGTGAAGCCTTTTTCTGTTAAAACATTAATAGAGAAAATAAAAACACTGGTATAGGAGGCCATATGTTTCATGAGGAGAAACGCGATTTTCGCCGCATGCAAATTCATACCCCTGCAAAACTAATCCCGTTAGATGTTGTTAATGGTGAAGAAATTCAGGCTATGTGCACTGATTTAAGTGCAACAGGGCTGGCAATTCACCTTGATGAAGTTTTAGAAATAGGCAGTCTGTATCGGGTGTTAATTGCTTCGACTAGCACGGCTATTACCTCATTTGATGCAACAGCCCGTGTGATACGAGCAACCAAGGAGCAAGATGGCTCCTTGAGTGCCGGTTTAGAAATTGTAAGTTTTAACTAGTAAACCTTACAGATCAGGCCTTTAAGATAAAAGCCTTCTGGGTAGCTGCCAGCAATTGGGTGGTCGGCAGCTTGGTTTAATCGTTCCATGATCAACAAGTCTTTACCTGCATCAAGGGCTGCATCCGCAACCACTTTTTGAAATAAATTTTGTTCCATTAATCCAGAGCACGAGAAAGTGAGTAAAGTGCCACCTGGTTTTAAGATTTGCATCGCAATCATATTAATATCTTTATAACCACGGCAAGCACCGGTTAATTGCGCTTTGTTGTCAGCAAATTTTGGTGGATCCATAACGATAGTATCAAATTGCACACCTTCATCACGGTATTGGCGCAACAACTTAAAGACATCTTGTTTAACGAAATCAACTTTAGACAAATCAAGGTTGTTATGCTCAACGTTACGCTTAGCCGTATCAAGTGCTGGCTGGGATACATCGACGTTAGTAACGTGTTTACAACCACCACGCAAAGCATAAAGCGAGAAAGTACCTGTGTAGCTAAAGCAGTTTAATACTGTTTTGTCTTTAACAAAGCGCTCAAGAGCTGCACGACTATCACGTTGGTCTAAGTAAAAGCCAGTTTTGTGGCCTTCAAGAATGTCTACTTCGAGTTTTAAGCCATTTTCTTCAATGACGACTGGCTCTGTTGGTTCTTTACCCCAAAGTACGCCCTTGATTGGCTCAAGGCCTTCTTTAGTACGAACATCAACATCTGATCGCTCATAAATATCGCAACCAGGGAAAATGGCCATAAGTGCAGCAACAATTTCACCTTTATGGCGCTCTGCACCGGCACTAAGCAGTTGGCACACCAGTACATTATCAAATTTATCGATAGTGATGCCTGGCAAGTAGTCAGACTCAGCAGCGCTTAAACGAAAACCCGTTAAGCCGCCTTCGCTGATCACCTGTTCGCGCGCAGCATAGGCACGGCGCAAACGCTTTTCAAAAAATGCTTGGTCAATGATTTCGTTTTGATCGAAGCTCCATACGCGAGCACGTATTTGTGATTGCGGGCTGTAAGCTGCAATCGCTAAAAACTTACCGTCATTGTCATAGATTGTGACAGTATCACCTAGTCCTGGCTTACCTTTTACTTTTTTAATGGCTTTTGAGAACACCCAAGGGTGTTTTCTTTTTAATGATTTTTCTCGTCCAGCTTGCAGGTAAATAGCAGATGACATAGGGATTCTCGCGTCAAACAAAAGGGGGCACAGTTTAATGAAGCACTGGCAAACATACAATGAATGTTTTGAACAAATCCAGTAAGCACGCTAAAGTAAGCATAATTTCAATCAGTTAATGGTGATAGCCAGTATATGCAGCCAGAAATAGACTTTGCAGCGTTAGAAACTCAGTGTCGAGACTTTATTTTGTCTTTACTCCATGCCGATGTCGCACACGATATTAGTCATATTGAGCGAGTAGTGAGGGTTGCAAAACAATTATGTATTGCCGAGCAGGCAGAAATGGCTGTGGTGTTACCCGCAGCTTGGTTACATGATTGTGTTGCTGTTGCTAAAAACCACCCAGACAGGGCAAAAGCATCGACCATGGCTGCAGATAAGGCGTTAAGTTTTTTAGCCTCAATTAATTATCCTGAGCAGTATTTTAGTGCTATTCATCATGCTATTGCGGCACATAGCTTTAGTGCCAATATCAAAGTCCAATGTGTCGAAGCTCAAATTGTGCAAGACGCGGATCGAATGGATGCATTAGGTGCAATTGGTGTGAGTCGCTGCATGAAAGTAGGGGGCTCAATTGGTCGTTATCTGTATCATAAAGACGATCCATTTTGCTTAAACCGCGAACCTGACGATACAAAATACACCCTCGATCATTTCTTCATTAAGCTGTTACACATTAGCGAGAGTATGAACACGCCATCGGCAAAAGATGAAGCTAAACGACGTACAGCTTACATGCTCGAATTTTTAGAGCAGTTAAAAACCGAAATTGGCGAGTAACATGGCTATTCCATCTTTATGTGGTGTTGATCATTGCCACTTAAATGTTGATGATTTATCGGCTGCGCTAAAGTGGTATGAGCAAGTACTTGGCTTTAATGTTGTACCAGAGCTTGCTTTTTGGGATGAAGGAAAAGGGCCTTTAACCTTAGAGGACCAAGCAAAGACAATTCGTTTAGCACTCTTTGAAGCAGACGGTAGAAGCAAAGGTATTGCTTTTGGCGCAAGTGCAGCACAGTTTTTAGCATGGCTTGAGCATCTCGCTCAGTTTGATGTTAAAACTCTTGTTGCTGACCACGGTGTTACTTATTCAATGTATTTTAAAGATTGTGCTGGTAATAGCCATGAAATCACTTCGCATGATTATGATGCAATTAAAAAAGGCCTCAAATGAGGCCTTAATATCTCAGCTCGTATATGTGTTTTTGATTTCTATGATGCTATCTATTTGACCAATAAATAAATCAACTAGTTGCGGGTCAAAATGCTTACCAGCTTCGTCTTTCAATAAGTCGAGCGCTTCTTCAACCGACCAGGCTTTTTTATAAGGGCGTTTTGAGGTTAAAGCATCAAACACATCTGCAATGGTGACAATACGCCCTTCAATACTGATTTCTTCGCCTTTCAGGCCATACGGATAACCCGTACCATCCCATTTTTCATGGTGTTCAAGGGCAAGCTTATGCGCAAGTTGTAATAGCGGCGAAGTTGAGTTCTCTAAAATCTTCGCACCGATTAAGGCATGTTGTTTCATGTGCTCGTATTCGTTTTCGTTTAAGCGCCCAGGCTTTAATAGTACTGAATCAGGAATGCCTATCTTACCAACGTCATGCATAGGCGCTGCCTGTTTAAGCTGCTCGGCCTCGTACTCACTCATGCCATAGGCAAGGGCGAGTACTTTACTGTAGCGGCTCATTCTTGCAATGTGCTCACCGGTGTCGGTGTCTTTATATTCTGCGGCGCGGCCTAAACGTTGGATCAAATCAATGTGGGCTAATTGCAGTTGCTCAGCTTGCACTAATGATAAATGATTTTTAACCCGCGCCCTGACAATCGCAGGGCTAATTGGTTTGGTAATATAATCGACTGCACCTAGAGCAAAGCCTTCAGACTCATCCTGCTCATGAGAAAGTGCGGTAACAAAGATAACAGGAATATGAGCAGTTTTAGGGTTTGCTTTTAACACTTTACAGACTTCGAAACCGCTCATATCTGGCATCATAATATCGAGCAAAATCAACTTAGGAGGTTCATTCTCAATAAGCTGAAGAGCAAGCTCGCCAGATTTTGCAAACGATAAGCGATAATCGTTAGCGAGTACTTCACGGATCACTTTTAAATTGGCTGGTTCATCATCGACGACCAAAATTCTTGCACGTTCTGAGATTTGCGTCATAGGTGTTCCTTAGCAGCTTGGAGAGTGTGCTTTAAAGCTGATAAAGCAGTGCTTGCTGCATCAAAGTCAAAGTTTTCAAAATGCGCACAAATTTCAACAACCTGATCTTGGTAGGTTGCCGGTGCTTGGGATTGCACTTGGCTTAATAAATCATCGTCTATTTCTGCATGCTCAGCTTGCGCTTGCAGTGCCTCAATTTGGCTAATAAATGCGCCCAGCGACGTTTCGTGTATGGGTTGCTGTTGTGAACTAGACTGCGGCTGTTCTGCAAGTAATGCAATCAGCGTTTGCCATTCCTGTTCGCACTCGGCAATGAGTGTAGGGAAGCTTTCCTTTTCACGTTCTTTCTCAGCGTTTGATAACAAGTATAATAATTTTGCTAGTGCTAAATTACCCGCGACTCCTTTAAGAGTATGCAAAATTGCTTTTTGTTCGTCTTCACTGAGTTTCTGATCCTTCAGTCGTAGAATACTCTGTTGATGATTGCTTAGGAATAAGCCAATTTCCGTATTTAATTTCTCTTTGCTTCCCCACATCAAAACACCTTTGTCGTAGTTGATGTGCTTTTTCTCATCACCGACTTTATTGTTAGTGATTTTATTTACTTCTAAACCAAGCACTTTCGCAATTTCATGGTTCAGCTGGTTAATATCAACGGGTTTATTTGCAAAGCCATTCATACCGGCCTGCTTTGTAGTAATTTTATCTTGTTGTAAAACACTCGCCGTCAACGCGATGATAGGTGTAATTTTTAAACATCTGATTTTCTCTATTTCGCGGATTTCTTTACAGGCCGTAATGCCATCACATTCCGGCATATGTATATCCATCAAAATCACATCAAAGCTTTGCTGTTCAAATGCTGCAATGGCTTCAAGACCATTGTGAGCCGTACTGATGGTGTGCCCAGCTTGCGTTAATAAAATGTTCAGTAGCTCAACATTTTGCTCAATGTCATCAACCACTAATATGCGAAGTTTTGGTAAGTTTAATTGATTACAAGTTAGGGTATCGACTTGGCTGATATCACCTTCCTGTAAAGGAAGGCTAAAGTAGAAGCAGCTCCCTTTACCTTCTTCACTAATAGCACCAATTGAACCACCCATTAACTCAACAAGCTGCTTACTAATAGTGGTGCCAAGACCTGTGCCACCAAATCGGCGTGTCATGGTGCCGTCGGCTTGTTCAAATGGCTGGAAAATAGCATCTAAGCGGTGCTTGGCTATGCCAATACCGCTGTCTTGTACTTCGAAAAACAATTGTTTATTTTGAGTTTGACTCACCGTAATTGTGACAGACCCTTGCTCGGTAAATTTAATTGCATTCCCGATGAGATTATTCATCACTTGGCGAATGCGAGACTCATCGCCAATATAAATAGGCGCAACACTATCAGCGATAATCAAATCAAGCAGAATATCTTTACGCTTCGCTTCAAGCCAAAAAGTCGAGACGATATTGTCGAGCAAGGCTTGTACGTTAAAGTGCTCTGCCTGAATATCGAGTTTGCCTTTTTCTAACTTTGCAGAATCTAGTACTTCATTGAGCAAATGCAACAGTGAGCGAGCTGATTTATTGACGGTAATAATATGTTTTTGTTGCTCTTTACTAAGAGGACTATCCATTAATATGTCGCTAAAGCCGATTATTGCATTCATTGGCGTGCGTATTTCATGGCTCATGTTTGCCATAAATGATTGTTTTGCTTGTGCTGCGGCTTCAGCTTCTTGTTTTGCTTTTTTGAGTGATTCTTCATATTCGTGACGAGCGGTGATATCTATAAGTACACCATCGATCCACTTTTGTTCAGAATCACTATTTTCGTTAATTGTTCCTTGGTCTAAAACCCACACAACTTTGCCATTTCGGTGGCGAATGCGGTACTCAACCGCATATTGGTTTTTTTCAGCTATGGCTTTTTCCATAACTTCATCAATATGCGCTACATCATCGTTATTAATGATTTGAGCAAATGTAACTGTGCCATCGGTAAACTCTTCAGGGCTGTAACCTGTTAAGTCAGAAACACTGGGGCTTATAAACTTCATCGTCCAATGTTCATCTAACAAACAACGAAATACAGCGCCTGGGGTATTGTTCATTAAGGTACGATATTGTTTCTCTTTTTCTTCGAGACTTTGCTGTAGTGCACGTTGCTCTGTTAAATCGGTTATAAAGCCAACAAACAATGTTTCTGCGTTAGGCTGTTTTACTTCACCAAGGCCAAGTCGAATAGGAAATAAATGACCATTTTTGTGCTTCGCAAACACATTACGGTTAACGCCAATCACTTTTTTAACTTCATGCCTGCTACTATCAGCTAAGTAGCCATCATGTTGCGCGGCTATATCGTCGTTCATTAATAGTTTTACGTTTTTGCCCAGCACTTCGTCTTGGCGCCAACCAAAAATAGTTTCTGCTGATTTATTAAAGCTTAAAATAATGCCATGAATATTAATCGTTACGATACCATCTATTGCGGTGCCTAAAATGGCATCTAAGCGCGACTCTTCTGCTGATTTTTCTGCCAGTAATAAGCGATAACGCACCATGCCGTTAATAATCCCAACCAGAGCAGTCAATAATACGGTAGCAAATGAAACGCTAATGGCGATAAAAGTAAGTTGCGACGTTTGAACGTTTTCAGATAACAAAGGTGAGGTTGCAACAAAGCGGGTGGCGGCCATTCCCATATAGTGCATACCCGCTACGGCAAAGCCAAAGATAATGGCGCAAATGATGCGGGTTTGTAAAACCGTAAGCTTTTTAAAGTGCTCGCCTAAGTGAAATCGCGCATATAAGCCGACAAAAGATAATGCAACAGCCACCACAATTGATGCTGCAAACCAAGCCGGGTCGTAGCGAAGCAGCGGACTCATTTGCATGGCGGCCATGCCCGAGTAGTGCATCGCACCAATGCCAGAGCCAAGTAATACAGAGCCAATGAGTAGCTTTATTGTTGTTGGTATTTGCTTTAAATCTTTGCGTTTCAAAAATGAAAATGCGGTATAGCAGGCTAAAAATGCAGGAATAAATGAAAAAAATGTCAGTGTAGGGTCGTACTCCACTGTGGTGCATAATGAAAAAGCCAGCATGCCGATAAAGTGCATACTCCAAATCCCACCTGACATCACCAAGGCACCTGTTGCACTGCCTAATTTACGGTACGAATCAAATTGAGTTCTATTTGCTAAATCAATGATATAGAGTGAAAAATAAGCAGCAAAAATAGCCGTAGCAATAGAAAGAGCAACTAAGCTTGGATCATAGACACCACTTACTATTAGGCTGGGGTTTTGATCGGTAATAAAAAATTTCGCGAGCATAATATTTTTTTGAAACGGCTTGTTATAGCAGTCTAATACAAATTGTTCTGAATTTAGAGAAAAACCTATCACTTAAGTACGTAGGATTCAAAACCTTGGCTATATTTAATTAAAAAGGAGTAGTTCGAGGTGGGTAGATGAGAAGAACCGAGCAAACTTTAGTTGAACAAATGCAAATTAATGATGTAGAAATTCAGCACAGAATGAGTTTATTAGGGCTGACTTCAAACAGTCTCTCATCATTATTAAACTACAAGCCCATTATAGAATCAGCCATTGAAAATGTGGTTAATGAGTTTTATAAAAAACAAACTGAAGTAGATGAAATTTCGTTATTAATTGGCGATGCAGATACTTTAACACGACTCAGAGATGCGCAAAGGCAGTATATAATCGATTTATTTTGCGGTCGTTACGAACATGAGTATGTTAATAACCGCTTAAGGATTGGTATGGTGCATAAGCGTATTGGTGTTGAACCTAAGCTTTACTTATCGGCTGTGTGTACTTTAAAAGAGCTCATATTTAATGTACTTCGCACCACAATAAGCGATCAAGAAGAATTAAATCATACCCTTAACATCATTGATAAATTAATTTACTTTGATACTACCTTGGTCTTTGATACTTATATCGACAGCTTAGTGGGCGAAATTGAAAATGCGAAACGCCGCACCGAAGTGTATGCAAAAGGCCTTGAAGAAAAAGTTGCTCAGCGCACTCAAGAACTAGAGAAACTCGCTAAACTCGACCCACTCACCAACCTCTACAACCGGCGTGTCATGCAAGAGCTATTACAACGCGACCTTGCCAGAGCCAGACGTCACAAATCACCATTAACGGTTGTTTATTTTGATCTTGATGACTTTAAGTCAGTGAATGACACACAAGGGCATTTAAAAGGCGACGAAGTCCTTAAATATATAGGGCAATACTTACTTGAAAATATTCGCGAGATTGATATACCGTGCCGCTATGGAGGGGATGAGTTTTGTATCATTTTACCTGATTGCGAGTTAGATAGCGCTTTTAGTATTTGCGAAAAACTTATAGCCGCATTTGAACAACAATACCCTGAGCTGCATTTAAGCTTTGGTCTTATTGCAGCACCGCTTGATAGCACAGTAGATGCTGAAGAGTTAATTAATCGTGCCGACAAAAAAATGTATCAGGCAAAAGAGCATAAGGGTTCATACATCATGCGTTAGCGAGTCATGCGCTTTACAAAAACAACGACGAATAAAGCGAGCGAGAAGCTACCACAAAATGCTTCTATGGCTGCGATTAACCTCGAAAAACCTATTGGCGTAATGTCACCATAGCCAAGCGTTGTAAAAGTCACCACGCTGAAATAAAAACTATTCAGTAAGGCCGACAAATTGCTTTGAAATGAGTTTTCAAAGCTCAGCTGCATCACAGAATCTTGATAACTAACCCCAAATAAGAAATAACAAAATGCACAGCAAATAATGAGTGACAGACTAAAGCGAATGACATTTTCGGGCTTTTCGCCATAACCACATAATATATCTATAAAGCTAGAAGTAATTTGCTTGGTTGAGCCTTTGCGGTATTGCGCATGGCGCATTCTTAATTCTTTGTAGGTGAAGTTACCGGCGAGTTCAAAAAGTCCTTGATGCTCAGAGGCTTTTCTTAAATTGCGATATATTTCTTCAGATTGCTCAAATAAGTCTCGTGCTTCATCATGCTGCTTATTTTTACGTGCTTTAAATGCAGCCGCTTCTTGTAATAATTGGTCACCCAATTCGATATTATCAATTCGACTGTCGTTGAGTTTGATGCCCAATAAGTTGGTATTTTTTAAATCACAGTAATGCAAACTCGCACTATGTAAAT
>NZ_JAKEVM010000086.1 GCF_022398475.1 Pseudoalteromonas shioyasakiensis
ATGTATACGTATTCACAATGTGGTTACATAATCGATTAAAGTCTTATTTAAAAGCTTAATTAGAGGTAGGTGGTAGCTAAATACTTAAATGATTAAATAGGGTGGGGAAATATCTAAAAACGACAGCAAGAAAAAGCTAAGCTGTCGTTTAAATATGCCGAGCTAAGCTGAAATCATAAAAGTAGATTTACTGGCATCCCAACTGATCAGTTTTTTAATTTCCAGCTCTTTTATAATGGTTAGTAATTCAGAGTCACTTAGGCAGCAGCCTTGTTTTAGTTTATCGAGTGATATCTCTTTATTACGGCTATGAAGCTTAGAGGCCAGCATAATACGGTAGATTAATTTTGACTTACGGTTCATACCGCATCTCCTCCACATTTTTTGTTGATAGCATTTTAGGTTGCTACTTGGTTTTATAATTTGGTGTAATGTGTACTGATGATTTTTTCGACTATGAGGGATCTTTTTAGTTAAGTCAATCAAAATAGAACAAGATTTGTACAGCGCTATGGGTGAGGGTGTTAGCAGTAAAGTACAACCTCAACTGATTGAAAATGTTGAATAATTTTAAAGTTTGGTGTGTTTTAAAA
The DNA here is from genome assembly GCF_022398475.1 of Pseudoalteromonas shioyasakiensis. Lineage (GTDB taxonomy): Bacteria > Pseudomonadota > Gammaproteobacteria > Enterobacterales > Alteromonadaceae > Pseudoalteromonas. Next base: position 594 of record NZ_JAKEVM010000086.1, read on the forward strand.
TAATTAAAAAACAGTGGATTATTACTTTTTACAATAACTTAATCCACCAGTTCGTCACGGCTATCCGCAATCACGTCATGCAGTGCTTTAAATAGTAAATGCTTTTCAATAGGTTTGCCTACGTGGCCATTAAAACCACAATTCATGTATTCGATGATATTTTCTTTCATCACGTTGGCAGTCAAGGCAATAACTGGCACCTCTTTATCAATGCTGCGAATATGTGAGCAGGCTTCTATACCCCCCATAGTAGGCATTTGTATATCCATTAAAACTAAAATGGGATTGAGTTGTTTAAATAGCTCGACTGCTTCAGCGCCATCTTTTGCAAAGTGAAGATCAGCGTTGGTTTCTGCAAGCATCGACTTGATGATCATGGTATTGAGCGGGTTATCTTCAGCTATTAATAAGGTTTTAGCCGATAAGACAGGTGCGGTTACATCGGTAAAGCTATCATGTAAGTGCTGCTTTTCAGATACTTTGAGCGGTAAATAAACCGTGAAATGGGTGCCTTTACCGAGTGCGCTGTCTACATCAATACGACCGTTCATACGGTTAATGAGGTTAGCGGTGATCGACATGCCTAATCCTGTCCCGCCAAAACGCCGCGTTATGCTGTTATCGGCTTGTTGAAAACGGTTAAACAGGTGCATTAAACCCTCTTTATTCATACCAATGCCGGTATCAATCACTTCTATCTCAACACCTTGTTTTTGGCTTTGCGAAGATTTATTAATTTTTACTTGCACGCCACCTTGCTCGGTAAATTTAACGGCGTTAGAAACCAGGTTTAAAATAATTTGTCGAACCCTAACTGGGTCTCCTAGCCATAAATCTTCAACGTCATCGTCTATATCTATGTTTAGTTCGATTGCTTTTTCGTTACAAAGCGGCAGAAAATCAGAATTGATTGACTCAACGACCTTCGACATCGAAAAATCTACCTGTTCAATATAAAGCTCGTTCGCCTCCATTTTCGAAAAGTCTAAAATATCGTTGATGATGGTAAGGAGTGACCGACAAGAAAACAACGCCTTAGACACAACTTCTATATTTTTCGGTTTTTGAATGTTCGGTTGCAAAATTTGTAAAAGCCCCATAATGCCATTAAGTGGGGTGCGTATTTCATGACTCATATTGGCTAAAAATTCTGATTTTATTCTCGCGCCTTCTAAAGCTCGCTCAGTAAGCTCAATTTGTTGTTTATAAGAGTTTGAGAGCTTTCTAAAGTAAATAAGCAATATGCTGGTGAGCAATATGATTGTTAACACATGCACGATGTAAGCAATTTGGAAGTTTTCATCAATGGCGATGCTTTTATCTTTAAGCATTAAGTTTACATGTTGCTCGAACGCGGCAAGTGCCTTCAAAGCAGCTGTGTCATCTACTTTTACTATAGAGTCTATTTGCTCGCTTGTCGCGCCATCAGCAATCATCTTTAAAACAATATCGACTTTACTTTCATAATCACTGACCGTTTTTTTAACGTCAGTAAGCGCAGTCTGATCGTATTCTTTTATTGCGCTAAGCTTGGCAAGGATCTCTTTTATTTCGATGAGTTCCTTTTCAATGGGCGGAAGATACAGTTCTGTATTTTTTCTGAGCACTAGGTTTTTAAAATGGTGAATAAAGCCACCATAACCGAGTCTTTGTATTAGCTTGTCGTGAAGTACATAAACGTTAGCGGCGGTTTTTGAATAGTCATGCCATTGTGAGTCGACATTTTTGTAAAAGAATAATGAGGTAACAGTGAGCGACGTTAATAATGCAATCACTATAATTGCATTCATTTTTAACTTGTTTTTAGTTTGCTGCAACGCTTTTGTCATCAGTTTACCGTACCTATCTGTTGTTAATTTAAGCATAGCAGTATTTTTTTTGTTCACATAAGAAGGGCCTAAAGTCAGAACGACTTTTTATGAGAACAAAAAAAACCTTAACAACTAAGGTAAAATTAATTTAAAGCGAATAATTAGCTCTTCATAAAAAACTTTGCAATCAATTACACTGTACTTTTTTTGTACTTGCTGTATCTTAAGTTGGTACGCAATTTTTATGATTTAATTGAGTGTAAGTCACACTCATTGTTAGGTGGAGTAAAGGGTATGCACGCGCAAACAGTCAAAGAATCAATAGCAACTATTCAATCAGGTGTCGCAAAAGCGGATGGTAAGCTTTTAGTTACAGAACAAGACATTGTTTTTGAACCGTTTAATAAAGAATTAGGCTTAGGTCCATACACACTTTCACGAGCGCACATCAATAACGTTGATAAGTGTTCAGGAAAAGGCGCGGGTATTCTACCAATTACAGCAGATGGAATTCGTATTACTTTAAATAACAACGATGTATTTGAGTTTATTTTAGCAAACCCAGATGAGTGGCTTAGCGTACTTGCTCACTAAGCAAATCCTCAAAAAGACGGCATATAATAGCAACTTGCTATAATATGCCGTGTTAGCTTTTCAATAATTAATCTTCCTTTCTTCGCAACACATTGATCTCAAACAATACTAAGGCAAAGTTCCTAGGTTATTTTACACATCTAAACCATTAAATTGCTCGTTGCTTATTAACGGAGGCTCTTGGGCAAATGATCAACTTAGATGAACAACGCCTAGTTTCGCTTGAACGCGGTTTTCATATTCCACCAAAACCTGAACTATTGAGCCAAATTGCTGATGAAATGCAAAAGTCGGATGCAAACTTAGATAAAATAGCTCAGCTAATATCAAGAGACATCAGTCTTTCAGCTTTATTATTAAAAACAATAAATAGCCCGGTGTTTGGTTTACAACGCACCATTAGTGATATACGCCAAGCGGCGATGTTTTTAGGCTTAGATCAGCTTAATCGGCTAGTAACCTTGGCCTTGCTTAAGCAAAATTTTAAAGGCAATGCCTGTATTAGCTTAGAGCGCTTTTGGGATGAGTCAGTTGAAGTTGCGAATGCCTGTGTGCAGCTTGGTAACAGTTATAAGTCATTAATGCCAGTGGACGAACTTTATTCATTAGGGCTTTTTCATAATGTCGGTATTGCGGCTATGGCATTAAAATTTAAAGATTATGTTGAGGTTCTTAAGCAAGCAAATTTAGCTAAAGAGTATGCGATTACCGACCTAGAACAAGCACGTTATCAGTGCGACCACGCGGTGATTGGCTATTTTATCTCGGTATCTTGGCACCTACCTAAGCCACTTTGTCACGTTATTTTAAATCATCATAACACGCACTTTTTAGAGCAAAACAATGATGAACAACAACGTATGGCGTACGCCATCTTAAAATGTGCAGAGAGTGCTGTGGACTATGCCCGCCACCAACAGTATTCGAGCGAGTGGTTCAAAATTAAAGAGCAGTGCTTTGCAGAGCTGGGTATTGTTGATCAAGATTTTGCCGATATGGTCGAAGATTACGTCGACAATGCGATGGCAAGTTAAAGCCAATTAGCGTTTATTTCCTATCATCTTAACTTCGATGAGTTTGCGAGTGGTGAGTTATCATCACTCGCTTTTTTTATCTTGACCTTAAAGTGAGCTTTAAAGTTAGAGTTTTTGTATCTTAATGAATAACGAGGTGCAAAATGACAACTATCAAAAACCTAATCTTATTGCTTGCATTACTAACAACAAGTTACGTAGAAAGCGCTACTAAAACAATTGAGCTGGCAGGTGAAAAAGTGCCTGTTGTTGAAGGTGGTTTGTATGACCAATATCGCTCTAACCCCCCATTATCAGTGATAGCTGAGCAGGCTCCCAGTGTTGATTTGTCATGGTTTAAAACCATAAAAAAGCAAAAAGTAGACATGGGCTTTGAGTCTTACTCACCAAATTTTTACTATAAGAACAGTAAAATTACTGCAGTATTCAGCGCGGATCTTGATGTATTAACCTCATTGATCCCAGCCAGTGTTTTAGAGCATGTTGAGCCAATAAGTTTATGGCCAGGGCGAGGGTTAGTTGCAATAACGGCTTATGCTTATCATTACTGCGATAATGATACATACAATGAGCTAGCCATTTCAGTGATCACCACCAAGCCAGATTCGTGGAATTTAGGCGTTATTTCGTTACTTAATAACCAATGGAATGATGACTTTTGGGGTGTTGTTTTAAAGCTACCCGTTGATACAGAGCTCGCGAGAGTGCGTGGTGTAGTGGGCTATAATCTACCTAAATGGACCACTAAAATTAGCTATAAAAATACTCCTAAGACACTTACGTTTTCATTATTTTATAATGCCACCAATCAGCCTGATGTGATCATCACAGGTAAAAAGCTAAGCGATGAATCAACCGATGAGAAATTTGTTCGAAATAGTTTTATGAATCACAATCAACAAGGGCAGTTAACAACGGGCTATGCGGATAATCGATATTTACGCTATGCATCAAGCACATCTGATGAAGATGTAAGCCTTGAGCTGCGTCAGGGAGAATTATCACAGTTTATTCGCTCACTTGATTTAGGCAGTATGATCAAATATGAGTACGTACCTAATTTTCAAAGTGCGTTATATGCACCAACATACTTTAAAGCTAAACCCTAGACAGGAGTTACACAATGAAAATAGGTGAGCTTGCAAAACGAACGGGTCTTAGCGCGTCTAAGATTCGTTTTTATGAGGATATTGGTTTACTAAAAATGGTTGAGCGTAAAGCAAATGGCTATCGCTCGTATCCTAAAGAAGCTGAAGTCGTTTTAAACTTAATAGTCAGTGGGCAACAAGCCGGTTTTAGCCTAGATGAATTAAAAGCACTGTTACCGGCGGATTTATCTGGTTGGCAACATGCTCACCTTATTGATGCATTAAAACAAAAAGTGATGGATATCGAGCAATTACAAGCAAAGTTAGCCGAAAATAAACAGCGCTTAACAGCGATCCTCGCAGAAATTGATGCAAAGCCAGATGATATGGATTGTGCAGATAATGCTAAACGTGTTCTGACACAAATGGGGTTAAAAAATGACAAATAGCTATTGACCTTAAAGTTTACTTTAAGCTTATAGTTTTGACATTCCCAACTATGGAGACTGTTATGACCTTATTTTCTGAACTTAAATTACCGAATGGTTCTGTTATTCCAAATCGTGTTGCAAAAGCAGCGATGGAAGAAAACCTAGCTGATGCAAATTTACTTCCATCAACTCAGCTTTTTAACTTGTATAAAGCATGGGCTGACGGTGGTGTAGGGCTTATTATTTCGGGCAATGTTATGGTTGATAGTAAAGCGATGACAGGCCCAGGTGGAGTGGTATTAGAAAATGATAAACACCTAGCTGTATTTCAGCAGTGGGCAAAAATAGGGCAGGCAAATGGTGGACAGTTCTGGCTGCAAATTAATCATCCTGGCCGACAAATGCCAGCAAGTTTGCAGCAGCAAACATGGGCGCCTTCAGCAGTGGAAATGGATATTGGTAAAATGTCGAGTTACTTCTCGGCACCTAAAGCGATGGATGAAGCCAAAATTCAAGACATCATCACACGGTTTGTAAAAACAGCGACATTAGCCGAAAAGGCTGGTTTTTCGGGTGTTGAAGTGCATGCGGCGCATGGCTATTTATTGAGCCAGTTTTTATCTCCTTTAACTAACAAGCGAAGTGATCAATGGGGTGGAAGCCTTGCTAATCGCGCTCGACTATTAATTGAAATTGTTAAGCAAATTAAAGCCGCAACGAGTGAGCATTTTGCGGTTGCGGTAAAACTAAACTCAGCTGATTTTCAACGCGGTGGTTTTACTCTTGACGACGCCAAGCAAGTGGTTGTTATGCTAGGTGAGTTAAATGTTGATTTAGTTGAGCTTTCAGGTGGTAGTTATGAAGCGCCAGCAATGCAAGGCAGTGCACGGGATGGCAGAACGTTGGCTCGTGAAGCGTACTTTTTAGAGTTTGCTAAAGAAATTCGTGAAATTGCGACGATGCCAATTATGATCACAGGTGGCATTAAACGTAAATCAGTGGCAGATCAGGTTATTGCAGAAGGCGTCGATATGGTCGGTATTGCGACGGCTCTTGCAATTGAGCCAGCATTAGTAAATAAGTGGCGAAATGGCTCACACGTTACACCAGAACTTGCAGCAATTACCTGGAAGAATAAACCACTTGCCTCGGTTGCGAATATGGCAATGGTAAAGTATCAATTAACGCGTTTAAGTATGAACAAACAGGCAAATCCTAACGTTTGGCCAATCTGGGCGTTCATAAAGCAACAAATTAACGATGTATTTAGAGTAAAGAGGTACCTAAAGTTTATCCGCGGTAACGGCTGAACTGAGTGTACATTTTTGCTTAGGCAAGGCATCATAGCTTTTTCTAGGGAGAGGTTATGATGCTTAAATCTTTGTTACCACTGGTTTTATGTACCAGTTCTGCAATAGCTGCAACAAGTCTGCCAGATAATCGCCATATTGTTGTTAAAGGTGAGGCTGTTGTGCGTACCGCCCCCGACAGGGCTGATATCACGTTAGAATTTGAAACTGTTAAAGCCGAAAGCATGCAGGCTAAGCAGCAAGTCGATGCGCAAGTTAATGAACTCCTTGCGGGCTTAAATAATTTCTCAATAGACGAAAAAAGTATCTCTGCGGGGCGAATTTTCGTAGAGCCCAATATGCGCTATGACGAAAACGATAACCAAGTCAAAGATGGTTTTCGAGCCACGCGTAAGGTTAAAGTCAGCCTTAAACAACTCTCTCTTTTGGACCGATTTTTAAATTTTGCGCTTAAAGTGGGTGTCAATCAAATTGAGCACATTCAACTTTTATCAACCAAAGCCTCAGATTACGAGCAAGCCGCTCTTGATAAAGCAGTTGCGAATGCCAAACAGCAGGGAAGTAGCCTTGCAAGCGCATTCGAAGCGAAACTTGGTCGGGTGTATAGTATTCAATCGCAAGAGGTAGGTAGTCACTTTGGCTATGGTAGCAACACAAATATAGAACGAATTATGGTCACGGGCTCACGTATTAATACCGTACCAGAAGGTAAGTATTTACAAGAATCGATTACCTTCAGAGCAAGTGTCAATGTTGTGTTTGATTTGGTAGTAGAGTAATTGATGAAGTTTTTAAAGCACAGCGTTTATCTATTCCTTTTGTTGATGGCATTCAGTAGTTTTGCCGCAACAAAACACATAAAAATTGTCAAACCTGTGGTTGCGGCCTTTAAGTCGGGTGATAAAGCTGCCATTGCCAAGCGAGTGCATTATCCACTGCAGCGTAAAGAGCCGCTACCAGCAATTGAAAATGAACAAATGCTTATAGAAAACTTTGAGCAAATTTTTGATAAAGAGTTTGTTGAAAAAATCGTGAACTCAAATATTCGCCATGATTGGGAAATGATGGGTTGGCGCGGCATTATGTTTGATTCAGGCAAATTGTGGTTAGACTTTGATGGCTCTATTTGGGCTGTGCCTTATGAATCAGAGTCAGAAAAAGCACAACGCGAAGTGCTGATTGACGAGCAAAAACAAGTATTACACAAAAGCCTTCGTGAATTTACAAAGCCGATACTAACGTGGCAAACAAAACAGCATTTAATTCGTATCGATGAACTGGCAGGTAATCATTACCGCTATGCAGCATGGGAAACAGATCAATCTATGCAAGATGAGCCAAGCCTTGTGATCACCGGCGGTACGTTAAGTTTTGATGGCAGTGGGGGCAATCATTCTTACACCTTTACTAACAACGGTTATCGTTATGTCTGTCATGTTACCGTGCTTGGTACTGAGCACTCACCGCCGGGGCTTTTAGAGGTATTTAAAAATAATGTACAGATATTGTCTGAGCCTGCTTCAAGTTTTTAGGTTGTTTTTCTTGTTTTGAACTACACTTATCCTTTCTAAGGAGCCTCTTATAAAGGAGTAAGTTGTGGGTACAAAATTTTGGATACTAAGAACCACTAAAGTTTTTACGCTGGTGGCAATTTTGTTATTTATGGTGGAAATTCTAAAAGGTCACGAGACAATGAGCGCATTAGGCTTTGCGCTACTTTGGTCATTTATTGCAACGGCCATTTTTATCGCAACCCGTTTATATCATTCATCTAAAGGGCGCCACTGTGCACTTTGTAATGACACCCCTGATGATAAAAAAGCGAGTTAGCATAGGTTATTAACAAGCACGCCGCCCCATACCAACGCACAAATTGTTAGAGCAATCAGTACGGCTGCGGATCCTAAGTCTTTAGCTAGGCCTGATAATGGATGAATTTCAAGGCCTATTCGGTCTATGGCGGCTTCAATTGCCGTATTGACGACTTCAGCAAACATCACAAATAGCACAGATACAAGCAGCATGATTTTTTCATACAGGCTAATCTGCCAGACAAAAACCACTGCTATTGCAAGGATTAACAGTATCAGCTCTTGTTTAAAAGCAGACTCATGCTTTGCTAACCAGGTGAATGCTCGTTGGGAGTTTTTGAATGCGAGGCGAATACGTTTAATGCCAATGGGTTTGTTAGTGCTATCAAATTGCATAGTATGAAGTCTCTATTTCGTTAGCTTTGAGTTGAGCAAGCATTAAAGATATCTTGCTCTGGGTGATATTCAGTGCTTTGTACATGGGTTAAGCCAAGCAGGGTGTCAAAAATGTTATCGTGTGAAAAAGCATGGTTACGCTGCTGTTCGATACATTGATTAAAGCGGGTATCGGCTAGTTTATTACTCCAAAACAGCATAGGCACTTGAGTTTGCTCTTTAGGTGCTAATGCATACGGGAAGCCATGTAAGTACAAGCCTTTGTCACCCAGTGATTCACCGTGATCTGAAACATACAGTAGGGCTTTGTCATTCGCCTTACTGCTTTGCAGTAAATTAATAAGTTTACTCAGCACTAGGTCGGTATAAGCAATGGTATTATCATATGTATTGGTAAGTTGCTCACTGCTACAGTTTTGGATATCGCTACGTGGGCAATCAGGCAAGAATTTGCTGTCTTTTTCTGGATAGCGTCGATAGTAGGTTGGTCCATGTGAACCAATCATATGTAGTACAACTAATTGGTGCTTCGCATGACTTTTGGCAAGCTTTGCAGCTAACTCTTCAACCAGTACTTCATCAAAACAATAGCGTCCGTCACAAAGTGGGTTGCTCTTTGTTGGTTCTACCGTTTCTGAGTTTACCCGTACGCAAACCCCTTTACAGCTGCTATTGTTATCAATCCACGTTACTTCGACACCACTTCGTTGAATGATATCTAGGGCATTTTCTTGGCTTTGCGCGATGCGCGAATCATAGTGATTGCGGTCTAAGCGCGAGAACATGCAAGGTACAGAAATGGCCGTTGCGGTGCCACATGAACTAACATCACTGAAATATTTAACGCCAAGTTTAGGGGTATATTGATTAGTTGGCTTGTCGTAACCTTGCAGTGAGAAGTTTGCTGCACGCGCTGTCTCACCTACCACCATAACGGTCAGAGAACTTTGTTGCTTAGCTAATAGGTGCGGTGTTTTATCTAAGACTTTAAATGGTAGAGGTGGATAAAAATAATTATCGCGCAGGTACTTATAGCCCGCAGTGTAAAATGCAAAGGGGGTAATGTAGCTGGTTAATTGGCGATTATTACGCCCTACAGAGGCGTAATCTTTATAAAAAGGAACGGCAATAACAGCTACAGCAAAAAACGCTGTAACGTTAAGAAGCGCAAAGCTTTTAAGACGAACACGAAAGTTTCCGACAATTTTAAAGCGAGAAAACAAGTAAGCAGGGAGTACGCCTAGCACAGTAATAAAAGCGATAACTTGTACATTAAGGTATGAAAATGCCTCACCAGAATTTGTCTCTAAGATATTTTGCAGCATGCTTTTATCAAAGATAACACCGTAATTTAAGGTTGCATAAAACAACAACGATGAAACCACGATGCTTGTTAAAAGCACGGGTTTTACAAAGGTGATTAGCGATAACCAACTTAACACCATTGCCGTTAGTGCTAATAAGAAAAACGGTACGCTTGCTATAAATAACCAATTGATATGTTCAGGTTTGCTGGCTGCTTCAAGCGTGTTAAATAAAAACAGGCCATTAAATACAATAACCAAGTACAGCGACACCAGCCAGACAAATTGGCTGTAGCTAAGGTGCCATTTATTAGTAAGAAGTTGTTTAAATTGCTTGCTCATAATGATTCCTCATCGCTACGATTTATTTGGTAAGCGATACAGCTGTTCGGTATAAGCTAAATTGCTAAATAAGACGTGAGCCAGGGCTTTTTTGGCAAGCTCAACGCTGCTATCTGTGTTATCGATGGCTACTTGGGATTTACTTTTAGGGTCGTAGTGCCAATAGCTCACTTTTTGGTTTGGCATCAGGATCACGGCTTTACCATTTTCTACGTAAGCAAAGTTGTCGTAGTACTGCATCATGGCGCGCTCAACAGGGTATTGTTGAGTTAAATCATAACCAAGCATGGGGGTTGCTTGCTCAACACCTAATAACGACAACAAAGTAACAGGTAAATCAATTTGGCTGACTAAGCGAGTATCGCGCTTTGCATCCATATCACTATTTAGGATCACAGCAGGGATGTGGAAAGATTTTAGCGGTACAGGCTCTGAACCAAACACGCGCACATCATGATCTGCAACCACCAAAAAGACGGTGTCTTGCCAGTAATCTTGCGTTTTTGCCTTTGTGATGAATTTACCGAGTGCATAGTCAGCATATTTGATTGCTAGATCGCGTTTGACGTTTTCTGGGTCGTGGCCTTCAGGCAGTGTTACTTTACCTTCTGGAATATCGAATGGGTCGTGGTTACTTGAGGTAAACACAAGACTGAAAAATGGTTTGCCCGATTTATTTAGCTCACTTAGCTCTATATCAGCTTGATTGAACAAGTCTTCGTCGCTTGCTCCCCATGACGAAATAAACTCAGGGTTTTGCATGTCATTAATATCGACAATATCGCTAAAGCCATTGCCTAAGAAAAAGCTTTTCATATTATCGAAATGACTTTCACCGCCATAAATAAACTGGGTGGAATAACCGGTGCGGGTTAATACGTCAGCAAGTGAGAAAAAGTTACGCTGAGATTTAGAAAGTTTGACCACCGAGCGCGAAGGTGATGGGGTAAACCCGGTTGTTACCGCTTCAATCCCTCGAACAGAGCGTGTGCCAGTGGCGTATAAGTTATCAAACCCCCAGCCTTGTTGATAAAGCTTATCGAGCTCAGGAGTCACACCTATGCCACCTAGTTCGCCAACAAAGCGTGCGCCTAAGCTTTCTTCTAAAATGATCACTAAATTCTTTTGTTTGCCTGTGTTAAAAGGTGTGTTGTTGGCAAGGGTAGGGATTTTCTCAGTGATAAACTGCTGTTTATAGGCTGCTTGCTTTACTGTTTGTAAAATCTCATCACGTGGCATGGTACCGTATAAACTACTGGCATTTTTTTCATTGCCCATATTCTTAATAGCAAATGCAACACTGTAAGTTGAATTAAGTGCCAAGGAGTTAACTAGTGAGTCACTTGAAAAGTACACTAATGCAGGGTTTAACGGGCGATGGCTTACAGTGCCTCTTGCGCTAATTAAGCAAACTAATAAAGTAGTAACGAGTATCACCACTTGGCTTACCGTTTTAGCATCTTGCTGTTTGCTAAATGCTGCATTTATATAACGATACGTAAATACACAACTAAGCGTTGCAATAATTAAGGTGCTTATCATGGCAAATAGGTGGCCATGTAATAGCATAGAAAAGACTTCTTGAGGGTAGTCTAGGTATTCGACAAATAAACGATTTGGTCTCACATCGTATTGAGTAATGAACGCGGGAGTCGAAGCCTCAACAACCACGATTAAAGTCACGACTATGCTGCTATAAAAAGTAAATACATGCTGAAATAAAGCGGTTTTGCTGCGCAAAAGCACATCAGCGACTAACATTAAAACAGCCAAGGCTGACAAGTAGCCTAAACTGCTTAAGTCGACTCTTAAGCCGCCAAATAAAACGGCTAGGCTATCGCCATCAGCTAACCTTTGGTGTTGCCATACAAGCAAGGCTATTCTCGACAGTATAAAAACTGACATTAAAATTAATGAAAAACGGAACAAAGGTTTTAAAACAGAAAGTTTTGTTGTCATAGTCGTACTTACTTAATCGAAACTACGGCAATACTAGGAATCGAAACTTAAGAAATCCTTATGGTAATCTTAATATTTTCTAAACTAGAAAAACTTCAGTAAATCTTAAGTGAATCTTAAGATTCAAAGCGTAACCTGATGACACTAAAGCGGTTTTCAGCTAAATGAGTAACATATGAAATTGTTGATTATAGAAGATTCGGTGTCATTAAGACGTAGTCTACGAATTGGTCTTGAGAACCTAGGTTTTACTATTGATGAAACCGGCGATGGCGCTGAAGGTTTGAGTATGGCAATGACTGGTGAGTACGAGTTAATCATACTCGACATTATGTTACCCAGTATTGATGGCATTACGTTATTACAAACCATAAGAGCAAAGCAGCTCGACGTTCGTGTGCTTATTTTATCTGCCAAGCAAGAACCAGAAGATAGAGTAAAAGGACTACTCACCGGGGCGGATGATTACCTGACCAAACCATTTTCGTTTGATGAGCTGCATGCACGGTTATTAAATTTAATGCGTCGCGGCGGCCTGAAAACAATCAGTGATGTGATCCGCATTGATAACTTGGCTTTAAATTTACAATTAAAACTTTTGCAAGTTAACGACACCGTTATCGATTTAACCCCTAACGAATATAAAATAGTCGAGTGCTTGTTTAGTAATCAAAACAAAGTGATCACAGCTGAAAAGTTAAGTACCTATATTGCTGGGCAATATGACTTAGTTTCAAAAAACTCCATTGAAGCACATTTATCATCGGCGCGTAAAAAGGTGAGGGCAGCAGGTAGCGAGTTACCTATTCAAACTAAGCGTGGTTTTGGTTATATCATTCAAGGAAAATAATGAAATCAATTCGCAGTAAGTTAGTAACCACATTATCGATTACTATAACTGGGCTAGTGCTGAGTATTTTAGTTGCTACCGATATCGCCGTTGATAGTTGGATTGATAACGAATTTAATCGTGGTTTGAAATCAAAAGCCGGCATGCTTATGTCATTGATTGATATTGACGAAGAAGAAATTGATTTTGATTTTTCAGGGCAATTCATGCCTGAGTTTTCTGGCAGTACAGAAACTGAGTATTTTCAAATTTGGTCGCAGTCTGGCGTGTTTGCGCGTTCAGAAAGCTTGCACCTTTTCTCACAAAAGAACCTACCTCTAGAGAAAATAAAGCTTGGCGAGACAAAAATCATCAATACCGAGTTACCTGATGGTCGCAATGGGCGGGTTATTTATACTCGCTTTATACCGCCTTTAGACCTAGACGATGATGAAGACTTTATTGAAGGCGTTAACACCTCTTTGCAACAACCCATAACCTTAGCTTATGCAGCTTCATCAGAAGAAGTTGACTTTGTTTTATGGCTCATCGACGTTATTTTTGTTGTTTCTACTGTGTCAGTAATTGTATTCATTCGTCTATTTGTGCGTAAATCGGTCGACAGTTCTTTAGCGCCGCTGAATAAACTAAACCGGGATATTAGTAGGCTTAGTATCGCGGATAAAAGTGCAGTGATAACAATAAAAGAGCCTGTTAAAGAGCTGCAACCCATTGTTGATAGCTTAAATGCCTTTATACGGGAAAACCGCCAGCTTTATTTTCGTGAAAGACGCTTAACCTCGGATATTGCTCATGAGTTAAAAACGCCTATAGCTGAGCTTATTAATATGGCTGAAGTGGCCATTCGTTTTCCAAATGAAAAAGAGTTTGAGGCAGACTTTAAACCCGAAGTGCTAAAAATTAGCCAGCGTTTAAAGAGCATTGTGTCAAACTTATTATTACTGCATAAATACAGTGATGAAGCACTCCCAAAGCAAGATGCATGTGATTTAAACCAGGTTATTTTACGTACCTTAGAAAAACATGATTTAGAGCGAATTAAGTTTGAGTTTCAAGATGATGTTCCTGCCATTGTCAGTAATTTATTTGCCCTTGAATCAATCATCACCAACCTTGTAAATAACGCCAAGCAATATAGCCCTGATAAGAGCGTTGTGACTGTAAGCACGCTACTGACTAAAGAGGATAAGCTGCAATTCTCTGTTACAAATGAATTAAAAGTACCTTTAACAGAAGACGATTTGAGCCAGTTATTTGATCCACTCTGGCAAAAAGACAGTGCCAGAACCTCTAATGATAACTTTGGGTTAGGCTTATCTATTGCCAAAGCGTTAAGTAAAGCAATTGACGCTGAACTTCAGGTGTCGTTAAGTGGGCAAAACATAACCTTTAGTTTGATTATTTCTTAAGGCTTTGCAGGCGTTTAATATGTGTGCAACACTGAGGTTATCAAAAAGAAATTAATAACAATAAGGAACAACACGATGGGAAAAATTATAGGTATTGCTTTAATCGTTATTGGTGTGGCGCTAGCCGTATGGGGATATAACGTGTATGACTCTGCAAGTGCGCAAATTAGCCGCACGTTTAGTGGTGATACACCAATTGAAGCTTGGCTCGGTATGGTCGGGGGTGCAATTTGCGCAATTGTGGGTATTTTAAAAGTTAAATAACCGCAAACATTGAAATCAATTAGCTAATACCTGATACTGTTTTTATATACAGTGTCGGGTTTGGCTATGAAAACACAATTACCAGCAAAATATTATTTAAGTCACTTCTTTGAGCTTGCTGAATTTATACAATCTCAGTGCAAGCATCTGCTTTTAGAAGAGCAGCAGTTATTTCTTGAAAAACTCCTTCAACTTGATGAGCAAAGCTTATGTACTTTGCTGCGTATTTATTCTCGAAAGCCAAAAATCGTTGCTTTGTCATCATTAAATTATGAAGAGATCCCTAATCTGCACGGTGCTATTTTTAAGCTAAAACAGCAAGGGCTGGTGGCACATCCTAGCAGCGATGAATTAGATCTATTGCTTGAGCATTTAACCAAACCAACCCTGTTAACCTTATTAGCAAATGATGAGTTAATGGCAACTCAACCTGATTACAAAAAGTCAGCCAGTAAACAGCGCTTAACCCAACTGTGTAAAGAGCATATTGATCGCAATCACAGTGAATTAGAGTCGTTGTTTAGCCAGTTCGTGGTTAATAGCCGAAGTCAGTATTATGAATACTTTGAGTTTTTACATAGCGGCCGACTAAGTGGCGGTGATATCAATCATCAAAATCGTTTTGTGATGCGTGATTTGGGAATTGCAAAAGTGCGTGGTGATGTTAGTGAAAGCATCTCTCGTTTTCAAACACTCGCCGAAGCACAAACGCATTACCAATTAAATAAGCTGCGAATGCAGTTCAAAGAAAGCGAGTCAGAATTACAGTATCAAAACTTAGCCCAAGCGCTTTTAGCCATTAACTCTGAAGATGAATTAGCCCAGAGTATCAAAAACAAGTTATTGATCCGCTTATACAAGCAGCTTAAAGATCATGACTTAGCATTTGCATTTGAATTACTTGAGCACTGTGAAGGTAGCAGTGAAGCGCAAGAGCTAGCAATTCGCCAGCGTTACAAACAAGGTGATAAAAGCTGGGTAGAACAAAAGCTTGAACAAGTTATTCTAGACCCACTAGATGATGGCATTTTGTATTTTGCAGAGGACTTTTTACAGCGTAAATATAACAAGCAACAACGCTCACGCCTAACACAAATGCTCATCGATACAGAGCATCAATTAGAGATTGATGACATTTACCGTGGCGATGTAGAGCAAGGAGTGTGCGAGCATTATCAGCAGCTTGGTAATACAGTATTTTTTACCGAGAATAATCTTTGGTTGAGTTTTTTTACCTTAACGTTCTGGCAAGAACTCTTTATAGAGACCCCGCACCCGCCATGTAATGAATTTGATCTTTATCCAAAGGTGTTGCTGGCTGATTGTTTTTACACAGTTCAACAAACACAAATTGAGCAAAAGCTTGCAAAATTCACTAGTAATGAAGCTTTATATAAATATGTTTGCAAAAACGTGGGGCAGTTTTATGAAGCCCCTAACGCTGTGTTTGTGTGGCACAGCGATATGTTAGAGCCGCTAGAGGTATTAATAAAACACAGCCCGCTTGAAAATTTAAAAGCGCATTTACTACAAATGACAAAAACCTTTAAGCAGCTCAAAGACGGCTACCCAGACTTGATGGTGCTTAAAGGGGATAAGCTCACCTTTGAAGAAGTGAAAGCCCCTGGCGACAAACTAAGACGCAACCAACTTGTCAGTATTGAGGTATTAAAGCAACATGGCTTTGCAGTGAATATCGTTGCGGTAAATTGGTTTAATGATCCGAATCGAATTTATAGTGTGGTGGATATAGAAACCACCGGTGGCGTACAAGGTAATAATAAAATTACTGAAATAGCCGTTGTGCAGTTACAAGCGGGCGAAGTAATTAAACAATGGGCGAGTTTAATCAATCCTGAGCGCAGTATTCCTGCTTTTATCACCAAGTTAACGGGGATAAACGCCGCTATGGTTCGTGATGCGCCACGCTTTGCAGAGGTTGCCGATACACTGCGCTCACTATTAAAAGGCAGCGTATTTGTTGCCCATAATGTAAATTTTGATTACGGCTTTATTCGCAAAGAGTACAGTGCAATCGGGCAGGGCTTTAAAATGCCAAAGCTATGTACCGTAGTTGAATCACGCAAGGCATTTCCAAAGCTTAAGTCATATTCGCTCGGTAACTTAGCGGCACATTTTGAATTGAATTTAACGAATCATCATAGAGCGTTAGCTGATGCAACTGCCACAGCAGAACTGTTAAATCTGATTCAACAAACACAATCAAAAAAGGCGAGTTAAACTCGCCTTGTAAACTTAATCTAACCATTCTAAATAAGGTTATTCGTATTCGATAGGGTCAGTAACGTTATTTAAAGCAAAGGCTTCTAAGCGCTCTTGGCAAGCACCACATTTACCACAGGCTTTATCGCGGCCGTTGTAACAGGTCCATGTTTGGCTGTAATCAAGACCCATTTTTAAACCGTCTGTCAAAATGTCGATTTTGGTATTGTTTAAGTACGGGCTGAAAATTTCAACAGCGTCGTAATTGGCAATACGGCAAACATCATCCATTTTTTGTACGAACTCAGGGCGGCAGTCTGGGTAAATTGCATGATCGCCTGAATGGGCACCGTAATAAACTTTACTAGCTTTTAAAGACACCGCATAACCCACAGCCAGTGAGAGTAAAATCATGTTGCGGTTAGGCACAATTGTGCTCTTCATGCTTTCTTCTTCGTAGTGACCTTCTGGTACTTCGATATCATCAGTTAGTGATGAGCCACCAATCAACTGGTTGATCGCTGAAATATCAACAATCTTGTGAGAAACACCTAACTTTTCACATACTTGAGCAGCTACTTTAAGCTCTTTAACATGACGCTGGCCGTAGTCGAACGACAGGGCATACACTTCGTGGCCTTGTTGCAGGGCTTTATTTAATACGGTAAATGAGTCCATACCGCCGGAATAAATCACAACTACTTTTTGCGTCATATCTGTTTTGCTCTTACTTTTGATAGAGGTTTACTTCAGGGCGCGATATACTACACGGCTCGGGCCTAAATAACAATTTTTGCGCGTGTTTTTGGTTTTTTTGATGGTATGTATTTTATACCGTTGCGTCGTAAGTGAGATGTCTTTTGTACAAAATTAACGAAGTGTTTGAAACAATTCAAGGTGAAGCGAGTTTTACGGGTACACCTTCAATCTTTTTACGTTTACAAGGCTGCCCTGTGGGTTGTGCTTGGTGTGATACAAAACAAACATGGGACGTTGATAACGTATATAAAGTGTCACTTGATGACACCGTTGAGAAAAAAGCAGACTCAGATCATTGGGCTGAAGCAACAGCTGAGCAAGTGTTAGCGCTATTTATAGAGCGAGGCTACAACGCAAAGCATGTGGTGATCACTGGTGGTGAGCCTTGCATGTACGACCTAAATCCAGTGTGTGAATTATTACACGCAAATGGCTATTCGACTCAAATTGAAACCAGCGGTACATTTGAGATTTTAGTCCCTGAGCAGACATGGGTGACTGTATCACCAAAAATTAATATGCGTGGTGGCTATAAAGTATTACGCAGTGCAATGCAACGCGCTGATGAGATTAAACACCCAGTGGCAATGCAAAAGCATGTGGAAGAGCTCGAAGATTTATTCTTAAAAACAGGTGTGAATCCGCGTTTAGTGTATCTACAACCAATTAGCCAAAAAACCTCAGCAACTAAACTTGCCATTGAAACCTGTATTGCAAAGAATTGGCGTTTATCGGTTCAAGTACATAAGTATTTAGGAATTAGTTAGTTTAACTGGCAAGTTCTTAGTATCAGTTTTTTACTTTTAACACTCTGATTGCTCGAGCGATGAAAGTGCCAGATAAAATGCCGTAAAAAGCGGCAAGTGATAACACGAGAGTAGCATTTGTAAAAAGCTCTGGCTTAATACTTGTTAATATACCCACCGCATATTTAGTAAAGAAGATAGCCATGATGAATATCATTGGCCACCAACTGCCAGGTACTTTAAAAGAAGCGCTATGGGCTTGATAATTTGCTGATGAAGCAGAAAATAGCAATACGCCAATGATCGTACTGCTAACAATGCCAGCTAGCCAGAGCAGCATAATCGTTAAGCTATAACCAAAGCTTGAAGTCGCACCAAAAAATGATAAAGCAAGCATGCCCAGCGGCAGTATCAATAACGTGGGCTGCTTTACGTAGCGCTCGCGAGTTTGTTGCCAGCCAACAAAAATAAGGCCAACAAACAGACCATAAACCCAAAGTGGTGTGTGAGTTAAAATTTCAATAATCATCTTACATCCTTGTTTTTATTATTTTTAGGAAGTTATTTAATTGTGTCGTTTAAAACGCAGCGCGTGTTCCTATTTTATCTGCTATTTATAWAAGTTTGTCAATTGAGTCAKTRGCCTTTAAAAACAAAAAAGCGTTGCACYATGGCAACGCTTTTTTRCTATGTTCCTTGTAACYCCATCYTAACCRACAAAGAAAGTTGATCCAGTGCAARMAAAAATTCCAAGAAAAAATAATACTAATCTCAATATTTTGTTTTCAGGCACAGRAGGGATYTYCTGACCTGTRTRAGGGGCATATATKMTTTTATYAAGAATAAAAGCATATATATATC